>DASWJH010000041.1 GCA_036397255.1 Nitrospiria bacterium | reverse complement strand
GACATGGATGCCTCTCTTGCATATACCATGACTTCCATATCGATGGACCCTCTAACTCTTCGATGGATGAATAATTCCGCACGGATCACATTCGCCAATGTGCTATCCCTAACTTAATGGTTTGCCGGACAGGCTCATAAGCGACTTTATTAGGGGGATGAGATTCCAAAAAAGAGGGCCAGGAAACCGGCTCTTCCTCCTCCCCTCCCGTTAGCAAGTTTTGGTTATCTTTAACCATAAATCTTTAACCCATTAAAAACATAGAGTTTTAAAAAAATTTAATCCTAAAGTCGAATTAGAAAAGGGGAAAAACCCGTCCCCCCCCCTTTTTGAAGAATAATGGAAGAATATCGGTTTTTTTAACTGTCAACTGCCAAGCTTTCTTCATAACTCATTATTGGATGGCTACAAATCTTAAAAAACAACTTGACCATTAGACCAACCACAGGGTAGTTTCGGTTTAATCATGAAAACATGAAAAAACGAGATCACATTAAATTTCTAAAAAGGTGGGGAGGAAAAAAGCATGCCGCGGGTTCTTTTTAAAAAAACAGGCGATACTTTTACCTGTGAAGAAGGGAAATATCTTCTGGATCTATGTGAAGAACATAACTGCCCAATTCGTTTCAGCTGCAGGGCAGGAGCATGCGGAGCCTGTGTCATCGATGTATCGGTAACCCCCGAGGGCCTTAACCCCATGACCGCCCGGGAAAAACGAACACTGGAAACCATTGGGGCAGATCTTTCAAAACACCGGTTGGCATGCATCAATCGGGTTTTAAATGATTTGGAGGTTGGGGACGCCACCACCACCACGTCCGAACGCGCAAGGGCAACCGGTATCCGTACCGGATTCGAAGCCGAAGTGGTCCATACCCGCCACCTAACGGATATTGTCCGGGAAGTGACATTAAAACTGATTCACCCGGCAATCATTTCTTTTCTTCCGGGCCAATATCTTTCTTTTACCATTAAAGATCACGAACACATTCGCCGATCCTACAGCATTTCCTCCTCTCCGGAAGATCGCCACCGTGTGACCCTTTGTGTTCGCGCCACCAGCGGGGGGTTAGGCTCCAATTACATACACCGCCTCGAGCCTGGAAACCGGGTTCAGTTCGATGGCCCCTACGGGGAGTTTATTTTGAATCAGTCCTCCCATCGGGCCATTATTTTTATTGCGAACGGAACCGGAATCTCCCCCATTATGGCCATGCTGCGCCATTTAGTGGATGCCAAGGCAAAACAGAAAATACAATTGTATTTCGGTTTACGCCACGCGAACGATATCTTTTACCAGGAGGAATTAGAAAAAATTGCAAAAGCCCTTCCCCAATTCAAATACACATTATGTCTTTCACAACCTTTTCCTAACCGATGGGATGGTTTTGTGGGCCGTGTCACACAACTGATTGAAAAAGAAATCAAGGAGGTTATGGCCAAAACCCATGAGGCCTATCTTTGCGGTGGCCAAGGCCTGATCAATGACAGCAGCAAAATTCTATTAGGTAAGGGATTTTCAGAAGAGCAGATTTATCACGAAAATTTTTATTCATAGGGAATTTACCTGTTCAAGGGGTATTCGAAAAATCTCTTCATTTCATTTTCTGCTTTCTGGCCACTAAGGATTTTTCTTTTTTGATCCTCTCTCCTTTAAAAAAGTGGAAAGGATTTTAGCCGTATGGGATTTTTTTCTGTTTTTTGCCAAATCCTCAGGGGACCCTTGTCCCACAATTTCCCCACCCCCATTTCCTCCTTCTGGACCGAGATCAATCACCCAATCGGCTTCAGCAATAATATCCAAATTGTGCTCAATAATCAGAACTGTATTTCCAGCAGAAACCAAACGGTGTAAGACCCGAATTAGTTTTTCAACATCTGCCATATGCAAACCAATGGTTGGCTCATCAAGGACATAAAGTGAATGGGAGCCATTTCCGACAGATGATTCCTTTTTATCTTTCCAAGGGGGTTCACCCCCATTTCTTAAAGTTTTGGCTTTTGCCAATTCAGTCACCAATTTGATCCGTTGGGCTTCTCCACCGCTCAAGGTCGGACTTTGTTGTCCAAGGGTCAAATATCCAAGCCCCACATCTTCTAAAAGTCGAAGGGCACCATGGATTCGGAAATGGGAGGAAAAAAATTTGGAGGCTTCCTCCACACTCATCCGCAACACCTCTGAGATGTTTTTTTCCTTGAAACGAACCATCAGGGTTTCCTGGGAGAATCGGTCTCCCTTGCAGGCTTCACAGACTACAGAAACATCTGGCAAAAAGCTCATTTCAATCTTTTTTGCCCCTTGTCCCTCACACTCTTCACACCTTCCACCTTTCACGTTAAAGGAAAACCGGCTTGGACCATAGCCCCGCATCCGCGCTTCAGGGGTCTCTGAGAATAGCTGGCGGACGGCGCTCCAGAAACCCACATAGGTTGCAGGGCAAGACCGGGGGGTTTTACCAATAGGGGTCTGGTCAACTTCGAGAATATGGGTAACGGGTTCCCATCCCACAATTTTCCTGCAACCCATAAAACGGAATTCTCTTTCCCGTTTCCCTTTTAGCTTTTTATTTTGGAGTAACGCTCGGAGATTGTGATGCAATATACTCCGGACCAGGGTGCTCTTCCCACTTCCACTGACCCCGGTCACACACACCAATTTTCCCAAGGGAATTTCGACCCGAATGTTTTTAAGATTGTGGAGTGTCGCCCCCTGGACCCCAATGATCCCTTTTTCTTTATTACCTTTCTCTCCATCACGTTTCTCCATCAAGGGATGCAGAAGGGGCTTTAAGAGAAATTGGCCTGTAACGGATTCTGGATTTTTAACTATCTCTTTAACGGATCCCTGGGCAACTACCCTTCCCCCATTAAAACCCGCCCCAGGACCCAGATCCACCACATATTCAGCACTGCGGATGGTTTCTTCGTCATGTTCCACCACAACCACGGTATTGCCTTTTGCTTCCAATTGATGAAGTGTATCCAACAACCTCCGGTTATCCCTTGGGTGTAGGCCAATGGTAGGTTCATCCAGAATATAACAAACCCCTTTCAGGTTAGAACCCAATTGGGAGGCCAGACGTATTCGCTGGGCTTCTCCCCCGGAAAGGGTGGGTGCGGACCGATCCAAAGACAAATAGGACAACCCCACCTTTTTTAGAAATAATAAACGTGAGCATAATTCATCAAAAATATCCCGCGCAATTAATGCTTCTCGACCCCCCAAACGCACACTTTTAAAAAAACGATTCGCCTCCTCCACGGACATCGCGGTTAAATCAGCAATAGACCGTTTTTGAAATTGTACGGCCAAGGCTTCAGGACGAAGCCTTTTCCCATTGCACCCCTCGCATACCAAGGCTTCTCCCTCCCACCAATCGTTCCACCAAATTTCCTCTCCACTTTGTTCCTCATCAAACCCCGGAAGGATTATTCCAGCTCCAAAGCATTTTGCACACCATCCATGCTTAGAATTATAAGAAAAAAGCCTCGGGTCAAGCTCGCCAAAACTTCGCCCACAATGGGAACAAGCACGCTTTACCGAAAAAAGGGAGTTCGAAGGGGAAATTTGAACTATTCCTTTCCCAAAGCTGAGAGCCTCTTCCAGATGTTTTACCAGGCGCGCCTCCTCCTTTGGAACCACCTTCATTTCCCCGATAGGCAACTCAATATGGTGTTCTTTAAACCGGTCCAACCTGGGCCATTGGCCCGTCGCAACCATATGTCCATCTACCCTTAAATGTGAAAACCCTTTGCCCTGTGCCCACGATGCCAGATCGGTATAGTAGCCCTTTCGGGAAACCACTAAAGGCGCCAAAATTAGGATCCGTTGACCTCTAAATTTTTTCATTATTTTTGCAAAGATGGCTTCTGGTGATTGCTGCTTGATTGGAATCTGACATTCCGGACAGAATTGAATGCCCAATTTTACAAATAAAAGGCGAAGAAAATGATAAATTTCAGTTAGTGTGGCAACCGTGCTTTTTCGCCCTCCACGGCTGGTACGCTGCCCAATGGCTACGGTGGGGGGTATTCCAAAAATGGCATCCACATCGGGTTTGGAAGCAGGCTGAACAAATTGCCTTGCGTAGGCGTTCAACGATTCGAGATATCGGCGCTGCCCTTCGGCAAACAAAATATCAAAAGCCACCGTGCTTTTCCCGCTCCCGCTCACTCCGGTAATGACGGTAAACTTGTCACGAGGGATTTGAATCTCCACCCCCTTTAAATTATGTTCTCTGGCGTTGTGAATCTGAATAAAGGGGTTGTTTTTTTTCTCAATCAAATATTTCTTATTTTTTAATTTTGTTTTTCTCTTCCCTTGGGGTTGGCCTAAGGTCCAATCATTTTCTTTCAAAACTCTCTGGTATCCCTCCAGGGCCTGCCCGGTATGACTTTCCTCATGTTTAGCCACCTCATGGGGAGTTCCCTGACAAATCACTTCACCCCCTGCCTCTCCCCCGTCAGGACCCAAATCGATCACCCAATCAGCGGCTCGGATGACATCCAGGTTATGCTCGATGATAATTAACGAATGGCCTTCTAATACCAACCGTTTCATTGCCTTTACCAAAGTAGCGATGTCATGGAAATGAAGCCCTGTGGTGGGTTCATCAAAAAGAAAAAGCTTGGGCAACTCCTTGTTTTTTCTCTTTTTGGCTTTTGCAAGATGGCCGGCCAATTTCAAGCGTTGTGCTTCTCCTCCCGAAAGGGTTGGAACCGGTTGACCTAATTTTAAATATTCCAAACCCACCGCTTGCAACGGTTCAAGAGAACGGAGCACATCTGAATACCCTTGGAAAAAACCCATGGCTTCCGAAACCGTCAGTTCCAAAACCTCTGAAATCGACTTTCCTCCTTGGGTCCGAAATTTCAAAGGATTCTCATTTGAGGGAATAAGTTTCACCTCTAATATCTCTTCGCGATACCGCCTCCCATCGCAGTCCGGGCAGCGTAAATAGACATCGCTTAAAAATTGCATTTCAACATGTTCAAACCCATTTCCGCCACAGGTCCCACAACGCCCCCGCCCTGAGTTGAAACTGAATGTTCCCGCAGAATACCCCCTTTCTTTGGACAAAGGTTCATTGGCAAAAGCTTTTCGGATTGAATCCAAAGCACCCACATAGGTAGAAGGGTTAGAGCGCGTGGTTTTTCCGATGGGAGATTGATCCACCAGGACCACCTCCTGGATTTTTTCATGTCCCCGGAGGGCCCTGTATTTCCCGGGGGGATCTACCGGATGTCCTTTTATTTTTCGAATGGCCTTATAACAAATATCTTGAACCAAAGTGGATTTTCCAGATCCGCTTACCCCGGTAATACAGACCAATCGGTTCAAAGGAATTTTAACGTCAATTTCTTTCAAATTGTTTTCAGATGCCCCCAGAATTTCTAAATGGAGTGTTGCAGGAGGTTTGGGCAGACCTTCCTCATTGGATGCGACCGCTTTTCTCCCAGAGAGATAATCTGCGGTCAAAGAACGTTTGGAACCTAATAATTCCTTGGGAGTACCCCAAAAAACAACCCTCCCTCCTTTTGCTCCGGGTCCTGGGCCCAAATCCAAAATCCGATCTGCTGCAAGCATGATTTGAGGATCATGCTCTACCACAATCAGCGAATTGCCTGCCTTTTGTAACTGTCGAAGGACCTCGATAACACGGCCCATATCCCGAGGGTGTAAACCAATACTGGGTTCATCCAAAACAAAAAGCGTATTAACCAGAGAAGTTCCCAGGGCAGTGGTCAAATTAATTCGCTGGACTTCTCCCCCGCTCAAGGTTCGAGATTGCCGATCTAAAGTTAGATAACCCAATCCCACTTGAACCAAATATTGAAGCCGGATTCGAATCTCTTTTAAGAGCAAGTCCAATGCCGCATCCAAGGGAGAGGGAAGATGAAGTTGATTAAAAAATTCATAACACCTTTCAATGGGTAAAAGTATCACGTCATGGAAGGTTAAACCTGGGAGGGAGAAAAAAGCCTGGTCGGATAATTGATTAAAAGGGGGATTAAAACGGCGATTCAGAGAAATGACACTTTTTGCATCGTTTTGGCTTCCCAAACGCCACACCAAGGCCTCTTCCTTGAGGCGGGAACCCCCACAAACCGCACACAGATTATAGGCCCGATACTTTGACAACAAAACCCGGATATGCATTTTGTAACTCTTGGTCTCAAGCCAATTAAAAAAACGTTTGACCCCATACCATTTCCCATCCTCCCAAAAACCTTCCCCTTCTATGACCCAGCGCTTGTGGACATCTTTAAGCCTTTTCCATGAAATCCCAGTGGGGATCCCTCGCTTTCGTGCAAACCGGATCAGATCTTCCTGGCATTCTCTGTTGCTTTCCGTCTGCCACGGTTTTATCGCACCCCCTGCAAGGGTTTTCGTTTCGTCTGGAATGACCAGGCTGAAATCGATCCCCATGGTTCTCCCAAATCCACGGCAGGCTTCACATGCCCCGATAGGAGAGTTAAAGGAAAACAGGTTGGGAACCGGCCCGCGATAATATAAATTACATTTCGGACAGTGCAATCCAGAGGAAAAGCGCACAGGGGAAAGGCTATTCCCTGAACGATCAAGGGGATAGATGAAAACCATCCCTTGACCAAAGCGAAGGGCGGCTTCAAGTCCTTCAATGATCCTTTGTTGCTTTTTCTCATTAAACACAACACGATCCTGGATCACCTCAATGACACCCTCATCTTCCCGATGAATCTTTGTGTAACCCTGCTGGGCAAGCAGATTTTTGATTTCACCTCTAGAAAAATTTATCGGGACTTTCACCGGAAAAACAATCAGTAAACCTGTATCATTCGCAAACAGATCCTTTTTCAGCAAATGCTTGAATATACGATCCGGGGTGTCACACTGAACCGGCTGACCGCAACCCTTACAGAACAATTGAGCCGCTCGGGCAAAAAAAAGTTTCAGATGATCATTTAATTCCGTCATGGTACCCACCGTGGAGCGGGAGGTTCGAACCGGGTTGGTCTGATCAATAGCAATCGTTGGGGGAATTCCTTCAATGCGGTCCACATGGGGTTTATCCATGCGGTCTAAAAACTGTCTTGCATACGGGGAAAAGGTCTCGACATACCGACGTTGGCCTTCTGCATATATCGTGTCAAATGCCAATGAGGATTTTCCTGACCCACTGACACCGGTCACAACAATTAATTCATTGAGAGGAAGCTTCAGATTCAGGCTTTTCAGGTTATTTTGTTGGGCCCCCTTGATATGGATATGGTTTTTGGCCATTTTCCTTCCACCCCTTTAAAACATAATGGATATAACTTAAAATTTGGTAAATCCTAAAAAAATTACCTGGATCATTATAGGACCCATGGAAACACCCAATCAATGTTAAAAGGGTTTTAATGATAAAAGAAAGGAAATGTGGAAGGTAAAACCTGTAGGGAAGAATCGACTAACAAAAAAGAATAGCAAAAAAAAAGGGGAGGAAAACCCTCCCCTTTTTAAGTTATTTTACGTCAATTGCGATATGACGCGGTTTTGTCTCCTCTTTCTTTGGCAGTTCAATTTTTAAAACCCCTCGATCATAATGGGCTTTAATTTTGTCCTGGTCTACCGTTGAAGGAAGCGTAAAGGTCCGGCTAAAGGTTCCATAGCTTCGCTCAATTTTGTGGTATTTTTCCTTTTTCTCTTCTTTTTCCAGTTTCCTTTCGCCTGTAATGGTCAACTGGTTTTCTTCCACATGGACTCCAATATCTTTCTGGTTCATTTCAGGAAGCTCCGCTTTGATGACCAATTTTTCCTCATCCTCATAAACATCTACACTTGGAGCCCAGGTGCTCAACCCAATCCCATCCTCCTCTTCAATAAAGGGTCTCAAAAAAGGCTCCCTTAACATACGGTTCATCCGGTCTTGAAGTGAAACGGCATCTTTAAATGGTTCCCATCGTACGAGTGACATAACAACCACCTTCCTTTCTAATTGGTTATCGTTATATTATCTTTGCGCCTTTCTTTCTAACCATGAAATGGGGGAAGTCAAGGGAGGGGGGAAAATTTTAATTTTATTTAAAAACAATTAAATTTCAAATGGTTACAATACTTACCTGTTTCCACCAATACCTTTAAAGCCTTAAGGGGGTCCTCAAATTGCCCTTTTACAACCTAACTGAAAACTCATTTTTAATAATTCATTGCCCAGTTGGGCCCGGTAGGTATTGTAAAACTTCTTTTTACAACAAGAGACTCGTTCCCGTCACAATGAAAAACAATTTCCTTTCTCCAAAGATCTTATACCCTTTATCGTTTGAATAGGCTTTAAGCAAAAATGTGGTACTGTCAAGTATTTTGTGTGAATTTAGTGAACCAGTGTAATCTATGATTCACCCTGCCCACCGGCGTTTTCCTCCAAGCCAGCTCCATCTTTAATGCAATAAAAGCCAGAAGTCTGTAACAAGAACTTTCTCCTGCCACA
>DASWJH010000040.1 GCA_036397255.1 Nitrospiria bacterium | reverse complement strand
CAAGCACTACAGATTTTCAAGAACAATCTATATTCTATGCATTAGCCGTCATTCCCGCGAAACCTGTCCTCGAATGCCTCTATCGGGGAGCGGGAATCCAGAAGTTGTTGATTTTAAAGAGCCTGGATTCCTGCCTGCCGGAAGGCGGGCCCGATAAAACATTCGGGAATGATAGACTCAGATTTCAACACCGCCAAAATACGTTAGTGAATTTACGAAAAAGAGCACTTAGGCTTGAAATAACGGCGTTCCGTTTGCCTTGTGCCAGACGAGAATTCCCTCCCAGACCTCCTCCGCGGTCTCCGCATACCAAAACAGTTCCTCGTCCTCCGAGTCGATCACCCCTTCTTCCAGCAGGAACCGAGCGTCAAAAGCTTTCTTCCAGAAAGACCGGCCCACCAAAACCACAGGAAGGGGCTGGATCGTCCGGGTCTGGATCAGTGTCAGGGTCTCGAACAATTCGTCAAGGGTTCCATATCCCCCAGGAAAAGCCACCAGGGCCTTCGCCCGCAATAGAAAGTGCAGTTTTCGAATCCCGAAATAGTGAAAAAGGAAACACAGTTCCGGAGTGATATACGGATTCGGATACTGCTCATGGGGAAGGGAAATATTCAACCCAATGGTCTTGGCGCCCACATCGAAGGCCCCCCGGTTGGCGGCCTCCATCATCCCCGGACCGCCCCCAGTCATTAGAACCACCCGTGTGTCTTCGGGCCCCCCACCAGACTCCCCCACCAGGCGGCCGAAGCTCCGGGCTACATCGTAGTAATGGCTCTTGGCCAGAAGCCTTTCCGCAACCGCCAATTTCCGTTGCAGCGACCCATCATTCGGGGATCGGGCCATGACATCCCGAAGTTCCCGGACGTTTTTTCGGGCCTCTTCCGGCTCGGGAATGCGTGTGCTTCCGAAAACCACAATGGTATGCGGGATATTGTGTTGGACCAAAAGGGTTTCGGCTTTCAGATAATCGAGCTGGAGCCGCACCCCCCGGGTTGTATTCAAATTCAAAAAATCCACGTCCTGGTCCGCCATCCGATAGCTGGAGCTGGCGAAGATGGCCTCTATCTGCTGTTGAGCACCCCCGTTGGCCTCAGGAGGTTTGGGTTTTTCCACGGGTAAGGGTTCTCGCCGCTTGTGAGGGTGAACCGGCCGGGGAACCCCTGTTCCCGATGGAGGATCCTGTTTGTTGTGTTCGCTCATTCTGGGTTAAGTCTCCCGTTAGGGTTCATGGGAATGGATCTACGATTCCATGCCTTCATCTACCCTTCATAGTTTTATTGAGGGTTTACCTCAACCCTCTCACCTCTAACTTCAACCGTTTTTTCCCTTTCTCCTACCCGTCACTCCTCAGGGGATTTTAAAAAAAATCCCTTTTCATTTCAATGTTACCGCTTCCAAATATTCCGGAACGCGGCAGCGCCAATGAAGTTGCTCTTCAATCCGGTGGCGGAGGGCATCCGCTGCAGGGGGCTCCCCATGGGTAATAAACGTAATCTTAGGGGAGGCTTCAAAGCCCCCCAGCCACTCCAGAATTTCCGCGTAGTCCGAATGGGCGGAGAGAGATTCCAAGGAAACAATTTCAGCCTCCACAGGAACGTACTCCCCGTGAATTTTGACCGACGGAACCCCGTTGATCAACGCTTCCCCCCGCGTACCCCCCGCTTGGAAACCCACAAACAAAATGGTGTTCCGCGAGTCCGGTGCCCATGCTTTGATATGGTGAAGCACACGGCCGCCGGTCGCCATACCGCTGGCCGAAATCACGATCATAGGTGCGGGAAGAAGATTCAACCCCTTGGACTCCTGAGTGGTTTTGACAAACCGGGCCCCCTCACACATCGCCTTACAGTCAGCAGGGGTCAATCGGTGTTCCTTGGAATAACGGCAAAAAATATCCGTGGCCTCGATGGCCATGGGACTATTGAGAAAGACCGGAATATCCGGGATCGTCTTTTCGGATTTAAGCAGGCGGAGGTAATGGAGGAGGGACTGGGTCCGCCCCACTGCGAACGACGGAATCAGGAGAATACCTCCGCGCTCCACCGTTCGGTTAATCACCGCCCCCAGTGCCTTTTTGGGGTCCGTCGGATCATGCCTGCGGTTCCCATAGGTGGATTCAATCACCAGGTAATCGGTTTTCCGAATGACAGCGGGGGGGTTCATGAGACGATCCCGGGGGCGACCTAGGTCTCCGGAAAACAGGATGGACCTCTCGCCGTTCCGGAGGAAAACCAAAGAGGATCCCAGGATATGGCCGGCGGGCATGAACCGAAGGGTCAGACCGTCACCCAAATCCACGTCGCGATCCATGTCCACGGGATGGAAATAACCCAGGGACCGCTCGGCATCCTCCCTGGTATACAAGGGAAGGGCCGGCGCATGTTTAGAATAACGGTGCCTATTGGCCCGGTCCGCATCCTCCTCCTGAAGGTAGCCGCTATCCGGAAGAAGAATCGCGCAGAGGTCCCGGGTACCGGCAGTGCAGTAGACCTTTCCGGAAAACCCCTCGTTCACCAACAACGGCAGATATCCTGTGTGATCCAGGTGGGCATGGGTCAAAATGACGGTATCAATCTGTGACGGGCTGATCGGAAGGGACTCCCAGTTCCGCAACCGCAATTGCTTGAATCCCTGAAAGAGGCCGCAATCTACCAACAGTTTTTTTGAACCGGCGCTCACAAGGTATTTGGATCCTGTTACCGTTCCCGTAGCCCCTAAAAACTGAATCTTCATTCCCCCTCTCCCCTCATCTTTTCAAGATATTGCGACTTACGCCTCACATGAGCTGAATGGTTTTACTTTTTTTAATATTTAGGGATGGGATGGATTTGGCTCTCCCCAATTAAAATGAATAAAATTCATTTTTCCTCTAAGGATGGTCTAATTCCTTTTTCCAATAATGGGGCTTCCACTTTTACTTGAACAAGTTCAGCGTCACTAAAATCGATACTGATGTGTTGTGCACCAAAACCTTTAACTAAAATTTCTAAGGTTTTTTTAGCAGATGCCTGAACTTCAGAACGAATTTTTTGGACAAGGTTTTTAGCAATTTGAGCCGCCTGTTGTTTTGCTTCTTCTTTCAGACGATTCCTATCAGCCTCATCAAAACCCATTCCAAAGGCTCTATTCAAAAGGTCAGGAAGCAACCAAGGAAGAAATTTTGCATTTTGCTCATCATAAAAATTAATATCCCTAATATGGATTTCATAAAAACATTTAGGCATTTTTAAATAAAAAGACCCGCCATTTTCTTGTTTAATTAAAAAATCTGGGCTTCGAAGATCATATTTAAAGTCAATATCAAATTCAAAAACCATTGCCATTTTTTTTGTTGAAACAAGCCATCTAAAATACTTCCTTCCCATTTCTCCAAACCAGTGTTCAGCGGTAGTTACAATTTCTTTTGTTATCAGTTTAAAAACGACAAGTTCTCCAACCGAACGGAGTTCTTCAATGGTAGAATAAACATTTAAACTGCTGGCACGACCCAATGTTTTTGGGCGAAACCTAAACCAAAAAAAACCAAAAATACCCATACCTAAAACCAATTAACCCAGCAATAATTCCCATTTCCATAACTTTTTCCCTTATTTTATTCAGCCACCCAAGAACACAAAGGGGTCACAAGAACACAAAGGGGTCAGGTCTTGAATTATCAGTTTAAGCTCTCTCCGTCTTTTAAGGACTTACTTACGGTAGTATAATGAAGCGATAAATAATCCGCAATCTCTTTTAATGTATAGCCAAACTTCAGATGCGCAGTGATTATTTTCCGGTTTCTCCTTGTTTTATCCCTCCTCCGCCCTTCCTTAAAAATCTCGGATAAGGCAGGTCGGTTTGCATAGCGTTGTCGCCGGGGAATCTCTTTAATTCCCTCCTTTTCTGCCAATAGGCCCTTGAATTTTTCAATAAACCCCTTCTCCCCAAGGATAATTTGACCTTTAAGCTCTCCCCACGGTGATTTATCTTGGATGCCTTCCATCACAAATGCTTTATATCTATTCTGTGCCACCGCCTTTTGACTAGCTAATTGGCTCAAAATCCAATCAACCGTTAAATAGCCGGGAGCCCCGTTTAACCCAACAGTCGCCCGGTAACTACTCCATTTCCAGTCTTCCGGCTTTTTGATCATCTTTGCCCTAACAGGGTTTAAGATGACATAGCGGCACAGTTCAAGGAGATAACTCTCTTTTTCAACAAGGATTCCCTTAAACCGGCCTTGAAAGATATGGCCCGGCTTTCGGTGCCTCCGGTTATAGGACTGGGTATAGACCCCATTGAGTTGTCTCATTCCTATAGAGAGATTGGCCTCCGGGGTTTCGATCAGAAGGTGATAATGATTATCCATGAGGCAATACGCATGACAAAGCCAATGGTACTTTTTGATCACTGACCCTAAGACTTCAAGGAATTTCCCCCTATCATGGTCATCTCGAAAGATCTTTCTTCGGGCATTTCCCCGGGAGGTAACATGGTAAACGGCGTCTGGGTATTCAATTCGTAAAGGTCTAGCCATGATAAATTAGAATCCTACCAGTCAAATTATTATATTTCAAGACCTGACCCTAATTATAGAAAGTGCGGGAGGGAGAAATTCTCAAGGAGATGGAAAAAGCGAAAAGGAGAAAAAGGTTTAGGGTTAAGAGGGTCCGTTTCAATTGAGGAAATAAATTTTCCTTGTTTGCTTACCGTTGCCCATTCCCAATTTCACCCTGTATTTTTTGAGGGTCAGTGGCACACAATTTAATCCATAAAGCAAAAGCCCTATGTTGTAACCGATAAATTCCCCGTTCCCCTTCTTTGGGAAAGATTATATGGCGGTCCAAAAGAGCCCTGATCGCATTATTTAAGGTTGAGCCTTTGCCCTTGAATTGTTTTCTTATTTCCTTCTTTGTAACCCAATCATCTAATTCATTTGCCATTATTCTCAAAACCTGCCGATAACTGTCCTTTTGAATCTTTTTGTAGAAATCACTATGGTAATACCTATCGCCTATAAGTTCGATTGCCCCTCTCGGTTTTTTATTGAAAGCCCCGCTGATGGCATCATTCATGTCTATGAGGTAGTCGGAGTCATGGTCGAAGGAAGAATAACCGAACTGTTGTACAAAATGCGGATAACCCTGTGATAGTCTTGCCAAGAATACTCTGGCCTCCTCGGTTATTTGAGTCGGGGTTGTATTTTCTGTGTTTGCTTTTTTTAACCCACAATTTAAAACAAAATTAACCTCGCCATCTAAGAGCGGTCCCAATGCTATTTCGTCGAATAAACGGAGAGACGATTGGTGACTATCTCGGAGTATGTCCCTCAAATCCGGGAGCCCTGCTAAGGTTACCATTAAATTGTTGCAATTGTTCCTTTGAAGTCTTTCCAGAAGAAGTTTCATGAAAGACCCAAGACTCAATGATTTAGAAGCGTTATCGGATTCATCAATCAAAATCAAAACGCCATCGTATGTTGAGCTGAAAATCTTTCTGGTTTCATCTGTTTCGGTTAATCGGCTCACGGTTTTTGCAAGGGAAAAAGCAAAACTTTCCTGAAGGATCTCTGGGTTTATTGCATCTTTTACACCTCCAAGATTTACCCCAAAAGCTTCTACCTTTTGGAGGAAACCCCAGGCATCCTGGAAAAACTTCCTGGATGGTTCTGTTTCCCCCAGTTTATTTCTAAGGCCAAGTTCGATTTTATTTACCAAACCAAGAGGCGAAGTACTGCTATCAATATCAGTTTCAATGACTAGAAAGTTGAAAGTTGTTTCGTTTAAGGGTATAGCACCCTCCGCCATGAATTTTAAAAAAATTAAGAGGGAAGTTTTACCTATACCACGCTCCCCTGTAATCATGAAATGCTTTGGTTGGCCTGCACGTGTTTGAAACAGGGCCTGCTCAAACTGCTTAACTTCAGCTGTTCGGCCTGCAAACATCCCGGGGGCTACAGGGGAGTTTGGACGAAAAGGATTAAGCTTCATCTATTTTACATCACCTCTTTAATTGTTAAAAACCAAAAGGTTTTTTTTAAATACTTCCTATAGAGCTTTTCCTCACACCTTCTTCAAAACATCCCTATAGATTTATTGATAAAATTTTCCCATCCCCCCTCCATGCTTGAGGGTGTTATTTTAGGAGGAGGGGGAGTTTCACTTGTATATTTTTATGGCCCCACTGAAAGCGGTTACTTCGGCCAATACCTCATTCGATCTGTAATCTCTAACCTTAAATCGGTGGTAACCTATCAATTCTTCCAAATCAGACTTAATGACCAGAAGGAAATCCTTCTTATCCTTAACGGGAAAAAAACCCCATACTTCTTGGTCAACGTAAACGATTCTTTCATAATTGGAAAATTCATAAGAGCGAACAAGGCCGGCCTCGATGTTTGCCTCCATAAATGTTTTTAGTTTGTTAGGATAGGATGATATTGATTTGACATCGGATTCGGCGGAAACGCTTCGAGATGGGAATTTAGTAGTGGGTAAATAAACGAACAAAACAATAAATGCTAGAAATAATAAAACAACCCGAAAAATTATAGAACTAGATTTTTTAATCCTTTACCCCACATTGAGGATATTTTTCAGCCTTGATGCTTACTTCATGGGAACATTCTTTGCTTTTTATTAGGGCCATTCTAATTCCTTCTTTATGAATACTGGTGCCTGAAAATTAATAAAGAGTTACTCAAATTCCGATAAATCTAAATCCCACTCGGTATTTTCACCAATTTGTGGGACAACAATAACCGTTGCTTTCTCTTTAGTCTTAATAGAATCATACGCAAAAGAGGCATTCACCCAGGAACTATAAGCCGGAGAGTTTGGCCAACGAGATGTTGTGTTGGGAAAGTCCACGTTTACTTTTTCCGGCTGGATAACCTTTTCTCCTTGTTTTATTACCATATGAATGTCTTGTTTGTCAGGACTGTCGTGGCATACCAGATAGCTAATAACCATGCTTGAATCTTTTAAAAAAATGTCGATTTCAGCTTGGTCTATTTCTTTAAACTTTTTGGCTTTTGAATAGCTGCCAAAATATATGTTTGATAATTTAGTGGCTATTGTTCCGATTCCACAAGAACCAGGAAGGCCAAACTTGTTTTTTATCTTAAAGTTATCAACAGAGACTTTGCCCTCATCAATTGCTTTTTGAATTTTCTCTATTGTAGGATTTAATTCTATGGTCTTACCAATTATTGGAAATATGGTTAAGAGTAAAAAAAATCCTATTAGAGCCTGTCCGGCAAACCATTAAGTTAGGGATAGCACATTGGCGAATGTGATCCGTGCGGAATTATTCATCCATCGAAGAGTTAGAGGGTCCATCGATATGGAAGTCATGGTATATGCAAGAGAGGCATCCATGTC
>DASWJH010000039.1 GCA_036397255.1 Nitrospiria bacterium | reverse complement strand
GACATGGATGCCTCTCTTGCATATACCATGACTTCCATATCGATGGACCCTCTAACTCTTCGATGGATGAATAATTCCGCACGGATCACATTCGCCAATGTGCTATCCCTAACTTAATGGTTTGCCGGACAGGCTCTAATATTGTTTATTTGAGTATCGGCGACGAATCCGGCGTGACACGTGGGTCCGGTGGGCCGCCTTCACCACGGCCTTGGCTACTCTTGGAGCAACCACACGATTAAAAATACTCGGAATAATATAATCTTCACACAGCTCAGTTGGGGTGATACAACCGGCGATTGCTGTGGCGGCAGCCCGCTTCATTTCATCATTGATGGTCATTGCTTTTGAATCCAGCGCACCCCTGAAAATTCCTGGGAAACAAAGGGCATTGTTGATCTGGTTGGGGTAGTCGGACCGGCCGGTGGCCACAATTCGGGCCACCCCTTGTATGGCCTCGGGTGCAATTTCCGGTTCAGGGTTGGCCAGGGCAAATACGATGGGGTCTTTGGCCATTTTTTTAATCTCTTTTACCGAAAGGAGGTTTCCGGATGACAGTCCAATGAAAACGTGAGCTCCTTCCAAAGCCTTTGAAATGCTTCCTTTTATTAAGCTGGGGTTGGTGATTTGGGAAATGGCCTGTTTTTCGGGGTTCATATTCTCCTTTCGGCCCTTGTATAAGGTCCCGGTCCGGTCACAGGCAATGATCTCCTTTACGCCAAAGTCCAATAACATGCGACAGCATGCAGATCCCGCGGCGCCGATTCCGTTCACCACAACCTTAATTTCGTTTTCCTGTTTTTGGATAATTTTTAAGGCATTGATCAGGGCGGCTAAAATTACCACTGCGGTGCCATGTTGATCATCGTGGAAAACAGGAATGTCTAACTTGGTTTGTAAAATCCGTTCGATTTCAATGCAGCGAGGTGAGGAAATATCCTCCAGGTTAATCCCCCCAAAGGTAGGACTGATCGCCTCAATGGTAGCTATGATCTGCTCAGGGTCTTGTGTTTTTAAGGCAATTGGAAAAGCATCTACCCCCCCGAATTCTTTAAAAAGCATTGCTTTTCCTTCTAGAACCGGAAGGACAGCCTCCGGGCCTAAATTCCCCAGTCCCAAAACCGCCGATCCATCTGAAACCACGGCCACCAAATTTTTCTTAATGGTCAGATGAAAGGCGTCGGAAGGATTGTCATGGATCGCGAGAGAAACGCGGGCAACCCCAGGAGTGTATACCTGAGAAAGGTCTGCCCGTGTCTTCAATGGGACCTTGGCCTTTATTTCAATTTTCCCCCCTAAATGAACCAAAAAGGTTCGGTCGGATACGTTGATCAATTTTACAAAGGGGAGGGATTGAACTTTTTTTACGATTTCTCCTCGGTGTTTCAAATTCGATACGCTGATGGTGATATCTCGAATAATCGTTTTAGGGGAAACCGAGATCAAGTCCATGGCGCCAATGTCCCCGCCCACTTTTCCGATAGAGGAAGTTACCTTCCCCAACATACCAACGGTGTTTTTTGTTTCTATCCTGAGGATAAAACTATTTCCTGGGCTTGGAGAGGTTGTCATTCATTTTCCTTTCTCTTTTTTTAAAAAGGGTTGGGTCCAGCCCTGCACTTGCAAACCAGGTTGACGCCTTCCCTTTTTGTTCCACTGGCCCCCATTTTCCACCCGCTCGGGCTGGGAAGTAGACCCGCGGATTTTACCAACCCCTGTTTTTTATTTTAAACGGGTTGGAAGTAGCCTCAAAAAAGCTTCTTCATCAAGAATGGGTAAAGCCATCTTTTTAGCCTTTTCCGCTTTTGAGCCGGGGTCACTCCCCATGACCACATGAGTAATTTTCTTTGAAAGGGAGTTTAAAGTTTTTCCCCCGTGGTTTTCCACGGTTTGTTTTGCTTCGTCCCGTGACATGGAAGATAAGGATCCTGTAAAAAGAAAAGTCATTCCGGAAAAAATTCCCTTTGGAGTTGGATCTTTTTTCTTCCAATGAACCCCTGCTTTTACCAGCCGATTGATGGTTTCCTGATTATGGGCTTCACGGAAAAAAGTAAAAATGCTGTGTGCGACTTCAGGGCCAATGTCCTGAAGGTGAATGAGCTGCTTCTCATGGGCTATTGAGAGGGCTTTCAGATCACCGAATTGTTCAGCCAATGATCGGGAAGTGGCCTCTCCCACCATCCGAATGCCCAGGGAAAAGATAAAACGGGAAAGGGTTGTTTTTTTGCTTTTCTCTATGGCCTGAATGAGGTTTTCCGCGGATTTTTTTGCCATTCGATTGAGTCCGGCCACCTGTTCTATATTGAGAGAATAAAGATCGGCGACGGACCTAAGCATTCCTTGCTCAACAAACTGGTCAATTATCTTTTCCCCAAGACCTTCTATATTTAAAGCCCGACGGGATGAAAAATGACGAATCGATTCTTTTAATTGGGCTGGGCAGGATAATCCCCCAGGACATCTCAAGGCAGCTTCCTCCCCATCTCGGACGGCAAATGAACCGCAGGCAGGGCAGGTTTGAGGCAACCGATAGGGTCGGTTTTGAGAGGGACGTTTGGATCGGACCACGGTGACCACTTCCGGAATGACCTCTCCTGCCCGTCGAACCACAACGGTGTCTCCAATACGGATATCTTTTCGATTAATCTCATCTTGATTATGAAGTGTGGCCCTTGAAACCGTCACCCCACCCAGTTGGATGGGTTCCATGAGGGCCACGGGGGTTATAACCCCAGTTCTTCCAACGGAGGCAATAATATCGAGAATCTTGGTGGTCTCTTCCCTGCTTGGAAATTTGTAGGCAATAGCCCAACGGGGAGACCGGGATACTGTCCCTAATTGTTGTTGCAATTGAAGATCGTCAACCTTAAACACGATTCCATCAATTTCATAAGGAAGGGTCTCCCGTTTTTCTAAAATTTCGCTGAAATAATGAATCATATCGTCAAGGCTCAGGCATTGACGGGCTAGCGGGTTTACCCGGAAACCAAAAGACTTTAAATGAGTCAGGACTTCGCTTTGAGAGCCACCGATGGGGTGTGAGGTGTCACCTATTCCATAAACCATAATTTTTAGTGGACGGCTGGAGGTGACCGTAGAATCCAGTTGCCGAAGGGATCCCGCGGCGGCATTTCTTGGATTGGCAAATGTTTTCTCCCCACGTTCCTCCTGCCGATGGTTAAATGCCCTGAATCCTTTAATTTCCATGTAAACTTCTCCCCGGACCTCCAGGCGTTGGGGGAACGAATTTCCCAATAGGCGTAGAGGAACGGAACGGACGGTTTTCAGGTTTTGTGTGATATCCTCTCCAACCGTTCCATCCCCACGGGTAGCTCCATGGGAGAAACGGCCGTCTTGATAAGTGAGGGAGACGGCCACCCCATCCATTTTGGGTTCCCCCACATAAGTAACAGGGAATTCCCGTTTGAGAAATTTGCGAACGCGATCATCAAAATCCCGTAGTTCGGTTTCTCCCATTGCATTGGCCAAGGAAAGCATCGGAATCCGATGGGTAATTTTTGGGAAATCTTCAAGAGGGGGAGCCCCCACCCGTTGTGTCGGTGAGTCCGGAACGATCCACTCGGGGTGTTTTTTTTCCAGGTCCATGAGTTCTTGAAAAAGAGAGTCGTATTTGGAATCGGAAATTTCCGGGTGGTCCTGAACATAATAAAGGTAATTATGGCGTGCGATTTCATTTCTTAGGAATTGAACCCGCTGTTCGATGTCTTTATTTGAATGTTTACTCATGGGTCAATGCCGGAGAATGTTTTTTATCCCTTCTGGGAATGGCATGGGAGCCATTTTAAAATGCTCAAAGAAGAGGGTTGGATCACAGGTGTTATCTTCTTTTAGCATGGTCAATTGGTCGGAGGTTAAGGGGAAAAAGGGGAAAGGCTCCATGATCTTGACCACCGGTTTGATGAAAAGCAGGGGAATTCTAATATTCGGCCGTTTAATGCCTAACGCTTTTTTGATCAGGGTAAAAATGTGTTTCATGGAGTAGGCTTCCAAACCCCCTACAGGGTAGGTTCTGTAGAAAGCCCTTTTTTCATTTAAAGACAAGAGAATTCCTTTTGAAATATCTGAAACGAAAATGGGTTGGAGTTTGTTTTTCCCCCCTCCGATGAGAGGCGTTATGGGATTAAGACGCACCATCCTGGCAAGCATATTGATAAACCGGTCGTCTGGGCCAAAAATGACTGAGGGTTGGAAAATCGTATAGTTTAAACCGCTTCGCCTGACCACCTCTTCAGCCTGATATTTGGTTTGATGATATCGGGCCAAGGCCGAAGCCCTCGCGCCTAAGGCACTCATATAAATGAAACGTTTGCATTTCCGTTTAAGGGCATTCATGACTAGATTTTGAGTTCCCTCCACATGGATTTTTTGATATTGAATTCCTTTTGCGGGAAATTCCCTGATAATGCCCACCAGGTGAATTACACATTCCCTTCCCTCCAACCCCTCCCCATAGGAAGACGGTTGGGTGATATCTCCGCAGATCAGCTGCAGGGAGGGAGAAAATAATTCCTTCCATTTTTCTTCGGATCCGGGTCTGACCAAACAGGTTACCTGGAACCCATTTTCCAGAAGGGTTTTAACAAGGACCCTGCCTACAAAACCCGAACCCCCGGTTAGAAAAATTTTCATTTTTAATCTACCCGCACCTTGTGTTAGGGTATCGGAAAAAAGGTTTACATTCAAGAGGTCAAATGGAAATCCAAGCTCAAAAACATGCTCTGGCTTCATCAAAAGTTTTAACCCAACAGGAAAGAGGCAGAGTGTGACGGGGGATCCGATCAGAAGGGGGGCCTGGTACCTAGTTTAAACCCCAATGGATTAATTTTCATCTAAGGAGGTTAAGTTTACCAATGGGAAAACTGAGAAATTCTTTTTCTAATTTTGGATGGTCTTTGAAAAACCCTCTTTCCCAACCCCGTTCTCATTTTGGGGTGACCACCCTGGGCGATCACATTTATGTTATCGGGGGAGGCGGTTTTAATTTTGAACCCCTGGACTCTGTAGAAATTTATGACCCCAAAGAGAATCGGTGGACGAAGGGTGCCCCTATGCCAACCCGCAGGTCTGGGGTGGTTGCCGTTCCGTTCCATGAGAAAATTTTTGTCATGGGAGGAGGTTTTCGAAAATCCAACGGGAGTTTTGAGTTTTTAAGGACCGTCGAAATTTATGATCCCGGAAGAAACAGTTGGGAGGCAGGACCTGATTTAATGGAAAAGCATGATTCTCCAGCGGCAACCTTGCATGAAAATAAAATTTACCTTTTTGGAGGACATCATCCAGATGCGAAGGGCGGGCCGTTGACGGACCCCGCCTTTTCATATTCCGAGGTATTGGATCTGGAATCGGGATGTTGGGAGGGAATCTCCCCCATGCCGACGCCTAGGTTCTCATTGGCCGCCATCACGTTTCAGGACCGTATTTTGGCAATGGGGGGAGGGGCATTTACCGGGACTTCGTTTACGAATTTCGATTGTGTGGAGGTCTATTCGGAATCGGAAAATAGGTGGAAACCGGATCAGGGAATGACCTTACCTTGGCCGGCCGCTGGGATCGGCGCTTGTGTTCTCGATCATCATCTGTTCGTTTTTGGGGGGAATGACGGCGAAAAAATCCAAGACCGCGCAGCGTATTTTCACCCCGATGAAAAAAAATGGCATGATATATCCCCCATGCCATATCCCAGGGTCATCATGGGCGTTGCGGGATTCAACCGAACGGTCTATCTTTTGGGAGGAAGAGGGCCTGATGGAAAAGAACCCGTCGATACTGTGATGGAATTAACGGTTTCCTAGGAGAATGGAGTGTTCAGAGGGAAGCTGAAGGGTAGACCCAAAAAAGCACCGATGAATTACCCGGAACTCAAAAAGGCTGCCCGTGCCATTTTTGATGCGGGATTGTCTGCTGTGGATCCGGAAGTCTCGGTCAGGAGGTCCGTCCGACGGAAAGGGCGTGACCTCTGGGTTCGCTCTCAACGCTACTCCCTCAGGCGGGGGACTCGGATTTACGTTATCGGCGGGGGAAAGGCCTGCGCCCCCATGGCCAAGGCTTTAGAGAAGGTTCTCGGGGATGCACTCACGGAGGGTCTGATCATCGTCAAGTACGGACATGCCTTAAATTTAGAAAAGACCCGGGTAATCGAAGCGGGCCATCCCGTGCCGGATGAGGCCGGCCTAGAGGGGGTCATAGAAATTTTCGAACGATTAATCGGGATGACTTCACAAGATATTGTCATTTGTCTTCTATCCGGGGGAGGATCTTCCCTGCTTCCGTTACCGGTTCAAGGGATCAGCCTTCAAGATAAGCAGATGACGACCCAGCGGCTCCTGTCCTGCGGGGCCACCATTCAAGAAATCAATGCCATTCGAAAACATCTATCGAGGGTCAAGGGAGGGCAGTTGGTCCGAAGGGCTTATCCCGCCCGGTTTATCTCCCTCGTTTTATCGGATGTGGTCGGAGACCCCCCCGATGTGATTGCTTCCGGACCGACGGTTGCGGATCCGACGACCTTTGAAACCTGCTTGAAGATCATTGAAAAATATCAAATCGAATCCACCCTGCCCTTTCCGGTTATGGATTATTTAAAAACGGGAAGTCGGGGAGGGTATCCGGAGACCCCGAAACCCGATGATCCCGTATTCAAGCGGGCACAATATGTCATGGTGGGGAACAACCGGTCGGCACTGGAAGCCGCCAAAAATAAAGCCAGGCGGTTGGGATTTCATCCGCTGATTCTATCGAGCCGTATGGAAGGGGAAACAAAAGAGGTTGCCAAAGTTCACGCGGCCATCGCCCGGGAAATGGTGGAAAGCCACCAGCCGGTCCGACCCCCGTCCTGTATTATTTCGGGTGGAGAAACCACGGTAACGATTCGGGGAAACGGGAAGGGCGGCCGGAACCAGGAATTCGCGTTGGCCTCCGCACTGGAACTGGAAGGGGTGAAGGGGGTGGCGGTTCTGAGCGGGGGGACCGACGGGACGGACGCCTTGACCGACGCCGCCGGGGCGTATTCCGACGGGAGTACGGCGGAACGGGCCCGCCGATCGGGTCTATCGCCCGAAAGGCATCTTTCCGAAAATAACGCCTATCCTTTATTCGAGACCCTGGGGGACCTTCTGATCACGGGACCGACCCGGACCAATGTGATGGATATTCGGTTGATCCTGGTCTCTGCTTAACCGGGCGGGTTCGGTGGTTTTCGGCGGGACTGCCAGTAACGATAGGCCAGATAGGGATCCCACATGGCCCCTGTGGCGCTCATGACCACGTCGGCTCCCGCTTCGACATAGCGGTCGATGTCCTCTACCCTCATGATTCCTCCCACCCCGACCAGTCCGAAGTCGTATCCTTCTTTTTGCCGGATATTCGCCAGACGGGAGACCTGGTGGATTCCGCATTCCCGGATGGAAGCGCCGCAGATCCCGGATCGGATCCTCCCCTTTCCCGGGAGGGCGGGGTCCCCGGTTTCGGTCAAAACCTCGAAGGAAAGTGTGTTGATGCCGCTGACGGCCTGAATCGATGGGGCGGTGTGCTTTGCCAGCTCGTTCAGAACGTGATCATCCGTGAGGTACCCGATTTTGATCATGAGAGGCGTGTGGTGAAGCGCCTTCTTGACGGTTTTACAAAGCCGGCCGGCGTATTCGGGGTCCGTGAAGAGCTGTCCCTCTCCGGAAGAGACGTTGGGGCAGGAAAGATTGATTTCGACGATGTCCGCTCCCGCTTCCCGGGCCAGGGCGGCTCCCCGGGCGTAATCCTGCATGAGGTCTCCCTCTCCCACGGTTCCCACCACGCTCACGGTCAGGATCTGCCCCGGTTCGAGATATGATTTCGCCTTTTCGACGTCCTCCTGCCAGATCCGCGGGTCCCGGGAAGGCATTCCGAATGAATTGGTAATCGAAATTTCCTCCAAGGGTCCCTTCCAATCGCCCTCGATGCTCCGAAGTGTTTTATCAAATCGCTTTTCGGTCAGTTGTCCTTTCACGTCTACAAACAAGCAGTTGGGAGGGGGGTGGCTCGGTCGGGCCTGTGTCCGGACGGTTTTATAGACCGGGAGGTCGAATCCCAGCCGGGCATAGACCCGAATCCAATTGGCATTCAAAAGAGGGCCTGCGGGAATTCCCACGATTGAATTGACTTCGAAGTCAAGGAACCGGATTTTTTTTTCGATGACCCGTTCGGGGAAGGGCCCGTCAAAAAAAGGGCCCCGGGCGTAATTTTCTTCGTAGGAGAGGGCGATATCGTAGGTCGGTTTTACGGCTTTTAAGGTTTCCATTCTATTTTAAGGCAGCTCGTCAAGGAGCTTTTTTAGTTCGTCCTTTAATTCCGGCATATCGGGGTAATTGTTTTTAACCGCGCTCAATAGTTTTTCCAGACGGGTCTTCCGTTTTAACTCTTTGTCCTGGGCCGTCAAATCATCCAGCGTTTGGTACGCTTTGGGGTGAACGGATTCTAACCATGGGCGGACCGCATCGAGGGCTTTGATCAAGGCGGCAGGCTCAATGTAACCGCCGGGAAGAATTCCGAAATGCCCTCCTGAAAAAATCGCAACGCTCATTTTAGATTCATTCAAAGGAATCACCCGCTCCAATGTTTTGCCTTGAACCTCGGTCCAGTCGTTAATCCAACCCGGGAAAGATTTTGCAAATGCCACTTTATCCCGGTTGGCCTGCCACTTTTCCTCAACGCTCATCTTTAAATTTCCTTTTCGATTTCGGTATTTACTTTAACACAAAAAGGCGCCCGCCCACAAGGACGGAAATTTTTGAAGGCCTTGGATATCCGGTTATTTTTAGCTTTGTGTGATCAGATCGGGTCCCGGCTTTGGGAGGACTTTTGTTGATTCCTTTGAAAATGGGAGCTTGCAATGGAATTAAATCCTCTCGGTTTGAAGAACCCCATTATTGGGAGAGGGTTCTTCCAACCGCACAGCCCGCTGTAATCTCCCCAGCGGCTCGAACGAGCGTCCGACTGACCCTTCGACCGGGCTCGGGGCGAAGGCTTGCCGAAGTCTTGCTGGGGTTCTTCGATCGGTTAGACTTTTCTTAAGGTGTCATTCCCGAAAGTTTTAATCGGGAATCCATTAGATTCTAAGTACTCCCTTTCCGGAGGAATGACTATAAATCGGGGCGGAAACTGGATCGGACCGTTTTTCAACAATGCAAGAATTTGACTACTGTTTCACATCATTGCTTGTGGAAAACCCTCTTTTCATCAATCTTAATGAAGTCTTCAATCGACTATCCAAAATTTAAACCACTTTTTCAGATTTTTGACTACTCCGAAAGTGTTATGTCATACAATTTTGTAGTTCCATTTAATTACTTAAATTTTTTTTCGTTTTAAATTCCTGTGATTCGTTTTTCAACCATCTGTCTGATTTAAAAACTTTTTTCATTCATATCTCTTGCAAAAAGAATTTGTGAATCCTTTCGCTATCATTATTTTCCTGAAAAAAGACATCGTATTTGCTTAGTGTTTTTTGGGAAAAAAGTATCAAATTGATTCTAATGATGAATATTTTTAAAATTTTTTCAAAAAAATATATTTAAGGTATTTACTTTTCAAAATTGTTGTAGTAATAGATTGCCAGTCATGCTCATTTGAATTTTTCAATTTAAGCTCTTTGTAAAAAAAGTCATAAGGAATTTATTTTTGGAGTGTTCTTCTTCTGATAAAGTTCTTCCTGGAAAAATCCTTCGGATCGGCGCTCTCGCCGTTCTGTTGATTCTTTTATTCCCCATTTCCTC
>DASWJH010000038.1 GCA_036397255.1 Nitrospiria bacterium | reverse complement strand
GAGAAAAAGACCGGGTAAGGGATGATTATTTGGCTGATGCAGGAATTAAGGTTCTGAGGTTTTCCGATAGAGAAGTATTGAAGGATATTGAGGCTATCTTGGAAAAGATATGGATGAATTTAAATTAATCAAATCTCCCCTGGCCCCTGTTTTCCAAAGAGGGGAATTTGGGGAGGGGTATTTTCCCGAAGAGGGGGATTTGAGTGGGGTTCTTTTCAAAATAGGGAAAGTTTTTTGGGGGGGGGTCTTTTTTAAAGAGGTGAAAATTTGGGGAGGAGTTTTTTTCAAAGTGAGGGGAAAGTTTTGATAGTTTCCACTTTGGAAAAGGCGACCCTCCATTTCTCTCCCCCTTAAGAAAAGGGGGAATAAGGGGGATTTGAGATTATAAAATCTCCCCTAGCCCCTCTTTTCCAAAGAGGGGGAATTTGGGGAGGGGTATTTTCCCGAAGAGGGGGATTTGAGATTATAAAATCTCCCCCGGCCCCTCTTTTCCAAAGAGGGGGAATTTGAATGGGGGCCTTTTTCAAAGAGGGAAAAATTGTATAACAGCCTTGTATTAACAAAGTTGAGGAATTCCTAGGGTGGATAATATCAATTATTTCTTTTTTGGCGAGCCAGGCCTTGGAAATCTGTTTGGAGGGTATGGTTTAATTTTTTGGGGTTTAAGTTTTCCCGCATTTCTTTACCTTATGGGGTCCGGAATCAGTGTCCTTTGGTCAAACGGAAAAACATTTTCCATGGGGGGTTGGGTTCCCGGGACCGGAAGCAATTGGTTTCCTTCTTTGTTCTGGGGACAATTGGGCTTGGGGTTACTTGCCCTTTTTTTATATGCCCATTCCCAGGAACTTTTGTTGCGGTCCGGAAGACTGGTTCTTTTTGTCACGGGGTTGGGTTTGTTGGCTTTGGCTGTGGTTTGGCCCAAATTGTCTTTTGAAATTCAGGGGGCGGAGGTCTTTTTAAAAACGCTTTGCATCTCTAGTTCAGTTTTAGGGTTGATTCTCATGGGAAATTTCAGAGATCCTCAATTTGACCTTCGGGAAGCGATCCAAGACCGGATGGCGGGAAAGAGTCCTTCACCCTATCACTATTTCTACCTGGGTAATGTTTTAAAACCCCTTGAAATTTTAACCCAAGGGGAACGGGGTTTATCGGTGTATGTTTCCGGGCCTCGAAAGCTATTTTGGACAGCCCCTTTTTATGGCGTCAACCTTCAAAACCGGATATGGAATTTTGAAAAAGCACCCTCCGCGGAGCCGGATGCTTTTGTTTTTCACCAAACGGAGGAGGATCAGGACCTTTTTTATTTGGGTCGTCGCATTTCCCCAAGGGAGGTCACACTGGATTCGCGTTATATGCTGATTTTCCAAGACTCAAACGCGCTTTTCTTCCTAAAAAAATCTCTCCTGGATCATCCAGGACGGAAGACGGATTTGGAGAGGTACTATGAGGGAATCTACCCGGAACTCAATCTTTTTGCCCGGAGGCTCACCTCCCAAATCCATTCCGACGGGGTCATATTAACTTCTTCACCATTGGGGTATTCGCTAAAACATTTGGAATTGAAGGGGGATATTTCTCAGACCATTATTTTCGTTCCCAACGGAATGGAAAATGAATTTGGGAAAACCCTTCCCGAGAAGATCATTTTTTCTTTAAAACGGCCGTTGGAAGGATTTAACAGTGAAGTGTGGATACTGTTCTCCCTTCCCGAGGGAGAATTTCAGGTTTTTAAAAATGAGAGGCCATAAAACCTTAATCGGGGTTGACCTTGGAGGCAGTTTTCCAAAATGGGCAGATTCCGGGGAACGATTTTAAATGATGATTGAGATTTCCGTGGTGGTTCCTTGTTATCGTTCTAAAGGAACCATCCGTGACTGCTTGAACGCGATCATGGCGCAAAGTCTACCACGGGATTCCTATGAAGTCATTGTGGTGGATAGCTCAGATGACGGAACGGATGAATTGATCCAAAAGGATTTTCCATCGGTTCATTTAATACATCTTCCTCAAAAAACCCTTCCGGGTGAAGCGAGAAATTTGGGGGTAAAACAGTCTCAAGCCCCACTCATTGCCTTTATCGATTCTGATTGTGTCCCGGATAAAGATTTACTGAAAGGGATGGTTCAAGGAATGACGGATGATCATTATGCAGGAATTGGGGGTTCCGTTTTAAACGGGACGCGGGAAAGTCTTGCAGGGTGGGTTGAATATATCCTTAGTTTTAAGGAGTTTTCCCCCAAACACCCAAAGCACCCCACGGGTCATATTCCCACCTGCAATCTTTGTCTGCGCCGGGAGGTTTTCGAAAAATACGGTCCCTTTCCCACGGATTTTTTTCCGGGGGAGGATTCGGTTTTTAACTGGCGCCTCTCCAGCGCCGGGGAAACATACCTTTTCGACCCCGCACTACAGGTCTCTCACCTTCACCGTACAGATTTCTGGCGGGTTTTTCAGCATCAATACCGGTATGGCCAGGCTTTTGCGATTACTCGTAGCCGTTTTTCCATGCCCGGACGGATTTTTGTGGTCTTTCCGCTGTTATCCCTTTTCATTCCCTTTGTGCGATGGGGTTCGATATTAGTTAAACTTCGATGGAATCTTCGGCTTTTGGCGTTGTCTGTATTGCTCAGCCCTTTTCTTTTTTCAGCCTTGGTGGTCTGGGCTTTTGGTTTTTGGCGCCAGCTGCAGGAGGAAGAAGAATCCCAAAGTAGAAATTTAAAATGAAAATTTTGGTCCTTGCCACCACATTTCCTCGATGGTCGGGAGATACCGAGCCCTCTTATGTGTTTCGGTTGTCAGCCTCCCTGGTCAAAGAGGGAAATGAGATGTTTGTCCTGGTCCCCCATGCCCCGGGTGCAAAAAGGGTAGAGGAGGTGGAGGGGTTAAAAATTTTCCGGTTCCGCTATTTTTACCCTGACCGATGGGAGAAATTGTGTTATGAAGGGGGAATTCTTCCAAAACTACGATCTAATTTAATGGCCTGGGTCAATCTCCCTTTTTTTCTGGGGTGTCAAGCATGGGCCATTGGACATACCATCTGTCAGGAGAAGGTGGATGTGGTCCACGCCCACTGGCTTTTGCCTCAAGGGCTTTTTGCCGTCCTTTGGTCCTTTTGGTTCAAAGTTCCCGTGGTAACCACGATTCATGGAAGTGACCTGATGGTATTTAGACGGGGGCCCTTTGGGTGGTTGATTCGTTTCGTGTTGTCCCGAAGTGCCGCTATTACGGTCAACAGCCAAACGCTGAAAGAGAAAATTCCAACGAAATTTAAAGACCGTGTATACTTAATTCCAATGGGGGTTGATTTCGAGGTTTTTCATCCCGGAAATCAAAGAGAAGCAAGATTAAAGGTGGGTTTGGGTGATGAAGTACTTCTACTAGGGGTTGGCCGGTTATCAGAACAGAAAGGCTTTCACTATTTAATTGAGGCCGTTTCTTTTATTCGTGAAGAATTTCAAAGTGTTCGGTTGATATTAATCGGTGAAGGGCCGGAACGGAAACGTTTGATTCAACTGGTGGAAAGATTAGGTCTACAAAACGTGGTTGAATTTAAAGGGGGAATCCCCCAAACTCAATTGGCGGACTATTACCGTGCCAGTGATGTGTTTATTCTCCCATCTATAAGGACGAAACGGGGAGAAGAAGAGGCCTTTGGTTTGGTGTTAGCCGAGGCAATGGCTTCGGGACTCCCTGTCATCGGAACCCGGACCGGTGGGATTTCATCTTTAATAGAAGACCAAAAGACCGGATTGATGGTGGAAGAGGGAGATCCCCCAGGGGTGGCGGCGGCCATTCGGAGGATTTTATGCGAAGGGGCTTTACGGGATCGGCTGGTTCAAGGAGGTATGGAAAAGGTGAAAGAAAAATGTGAGTGGAATCATATCGCCTCCCGATTTGATCAAATTTTCCAGCAGGTAAAGGGACCCCACTCCAGCATGGGGCAGGAGGATTAAATGTTAGGTTGGGTTGGGTTGGTTATCATATCTTTTGGAATCTTTGGTGTCTGGTTCCTTCTTTTTTCTTTTTGGGGATTTAAAGAAGAGGGAAACGTGGATCGATTGATTGCTTCTGCTGTTGGGGCGACTGCCCAAATCATTTTAGTGGAAATTCTTTTGGGCCATTTGGGTTTCCTGACGCTGGGGGGAGTATTACTGATTCATTTCTTTTTTTCTGGAATCCTGTTGGGAGGCTTATTTTTCAGAGGGTTGATACCCCTCAGAAACTTTGCTGTACCGTTCAAACAAGTAGGCAAAGATATCCCCACCTGGTGGGAAAGGACGAAGGGATGGGAAAATGGAATTCTTATGGGCCTTACCCTTCTATTAATCCTATGGCTTGGTGTTGCCGCCTACCTGTTTCCACCGAGGGGAATGGATGATGTATACCATCTCCCTCCCGTTTATCAATATTACCAGGATCACCGGATCTCCATTCTTCCTTTAGATCTGCGGCCTCAATTTGCTTATCCTCAAAACGCGGAATTACTTTTCTTATGGTTTTTAATTTTTGTTGGGGATGTCCGTGTGGTGGACATGGTTCAATTATTCCTCATTTTTTTAGGCTGTCTGGCCATCTACTCGCTGGCTACCCGTTTGGGGAGTCCCCCCCGCGTGGCCCTTTTTGTTTCCCTTCTTTTTTCATTTTCCCCGGTGGTGGTTGGACAAGCAGGGAGCGCCTATGTGGACCTGATTATTTCGGTCTATTTTTTGTCCGCATTGGCTTTGGCGGTGGGGTTTTGGCAAACCGGCCGTTTCGCTTCTTTTTATATGGTGGGATTGGTGGCGGGCTTATTGGTTGGGATGAAATACTCCATGGTTTTTTTGGTGTTAGGAATTCAACCGTTGGTTTTGTATCCCCTTTGGAAAGGCCTGGGGTTTGAGGGAACCCGACCCGCCCTCATTTATATTTTGCTTTTTATTATTGGGGGGAGTTATTGGTACTTAAGAAATCTAATGGTGTTAGGAAGTTTTTTAGGACCTTCCGTTTCCTAAGTACCGCTTTTTTCTGTTTAGAAAAGGGGGTATTTGAGATTATAAAATCTCCCCTGGCCCCTCTTTTCCAAAGAGGGGGATTTGGGGAGGGGTCTTTTCCCGAAGAGGGGGATTTGGGTGGGGTTCTTTTTCCAAAGAGGAGAAGGTTGAATGGAGTTCTTTCCAAAGAGGAGTGAGTTTGGGGAGTCCTCTTTTCCAAAAAAGGGAACCCTTATAGAAATCTCCCTTTAGAAAAAGGGGACTCTCCCTTTCTCTCCCCCTTAAGAAAAGGGGGATGAAGGGGGATTTGAGGTTATAAAATCTCCCCTGGCCCCTGTTTTCCAAAGAGGGGCAGTTTGGGAAGAGGTCTTTTCCAAAGAGGGGAAGTTGGGGGAGGGTTCTTTTCTAAAGAGGGGGAAAGTTTTGAAGGTTTCCTCCTTAAGAAAAAGGGGACTCTCCCTTTCTCTCCCCCTTTAGAAAAGGGGGATGAAGGGGGATTTGAGGTTATAAAATCTCCCCTAGGCCCTCTTTTCCAAAGAGGGGGAAGTTGGGGTGGGTCTTTTCCAAAGAGGTGGAATTTGGGTAGGGGTTCCTTTTCAAAGAGGAATAAGGCTCATAATTAATGTTAAAGAAGGATGAAACAAAGGAATGGTAGATCGGGGTTTTGAATATCTGACACAATTTTTTTTCGGGGATTTAGGGCTGGGAAGCCTTCACGGGGGATTTGGGTTAATTTTTTGGGGTTTGTGCTTTCCCAGTCTTCTTTACCTTTTCGTTAACGCCATTCGGGCGATCCGTCATCCTGTTTTTCCTTCTTTCCCCCAATGCTGGGAAAAAGAAAGTCAGCATGCAAAGAAGGATTTTTTTCCTTTTTTCTTTTGGGGGCAGTTCGTCATAGCCTTGGCTGCCCTATTTTACTATGCGGTTTCTATTGATTTACTCTCCCGTTCGGGAAGGCTCATTCTTTATGTGACCGGTCTGGGATTGGTGGCTTTAGGAGTGGTTTGGCCAAAAATTACCAGTGAATTAGCCGGGACACGGCCATTCCTAAAACTGTTGTGCCTCGGAGGGGTATTATTAACCTTTGTTCAATTGGGAAACTACCGGCTTCCCATGCTAAACCTTCAAAGGCCGCTCTCTGATCGGGTGGAGGGAAACACCGGATCTCCCTTTCGTTATTTGTTTATGGGAGAAGTCCTTGAGTCTTTGGATCTCCTCACTCAGGAGGGGCGGGGTTTAAATGTGTATGTGGCCGCTCCTCATGGACTCTTTTTTACGACCCATTTTTACGGTTCCAAAGTTCAAAACCGGATTTGGAATTTTCAAACCCATCCCTCCCAGGACCCCGATGCGTTTGTTTTTTTCCATGACCCTTTGGACAGGACCATTTATTACCTGAACCGGAGAATTGCCCCAGAGGATGTAATTTTCGATCCCAGGTATCTTTTGATCCTACACGATGTAAACTATCTGTTTTTTTTAAAGCGTTCTGTTCTGGAAAATCCGGTTCAGCGAAATACGCTCTCGGATTTCTACGGGGGAATATCGTTTCAGTTAATTCCCCTTGCCCGAGAGATCGCCGCTGAAATGGACCCCAATGCCGTAATCTTGACCAGTACACTCATGGGGTATGCATTTCGTCATTTGGAATTAGCCAACGAGTTTCCCATCCGGGTGGTTTTGGCCCCGGCGGGGGGGGATGACCTGGTGGCCCAGCGTCTTGGGGAAAAGGTCATTTATTCGTTGGGTCGGCCTCTCCGGGGATATCAAGGAAAGTCGGTGAAAAAATTTCTCTTGGGTGAAGAAGAATTTGAAGTTTTTCGAAATGTCAAAGAGGGATAATTTTTTTTTTGGATTTGAGCAAAGGATAAGGCGGAACCCATAATGATGATGGATTGGAAAAAAGGAATTCCAAGGTCTCTCTCTTTAGGGTTGGCTTTTGGTTTTTTCCTGGGCGTTCTCCAGGCGGACCCTTTCGAGGAAAACCTTTCGGCGGTGATGCATTTCTTTTATCTTTCCCTTCCCATAGGGGTTCTGGTGGGGTTGGTTTTAGGGGGTGCCTTGGAGAAGATGGGGGGGGAGACACATCCGTTGGATGCCCTACTCTTGGCTTCCTATTTCCTTTATTTGGGGTTTTTAAAAACCTTGGGTTGGGGTTTTATTCCCTGGGTTGCAGTGGGGTTTGCTCTGGTGGCGGGTATCCTTTCCTGGTTTTTAGGGATTCGGGCGTGGAAAGGAAAAATCATTTTATTGTTTCATGGAATGGGATATATGTCTGCTCTATATCTTTTTCTTCATCTGAAACGGTATTTTGAGGGTTGGGATATTACGCTGGCCAATATCCGGCTATTTTTTCAATGGATTTTCTAGGGATTTCAACTCTTCCTATAGTTTTCCTCATTCATTCAGGAACCCCCTCTTTAAAAAATTATGTTTAGAAAAATTACCGTCCTAAAGTTCTTGGACCGTTGGGTTGGAAAAGCAGTGATCAAGGGGTTAGGCTGGTATTTGAAAGTAGAGGAGACCCATGGGATATTTCCCAAGGAGCAGATCCAGCGAATATTACTCATCCGCCCAGGGGGGTTGGGGGATGCTGTTTTGCTGGCACCCATGATCGATGCGGTCCGCACCCATTATGAGGGAGCTGTATTGGAGATTTTGGCGGAGGTGAGAAATGGAGACATTTTTCGTTGTGAGGGGTCTCTGGCGGATCGGTTATATTTTTATGATCGTGGGGTTGACTTATTTAGGGTCCTGAGGAGATCATACGATTTAATCATCGATACCGAACAATCCCATTATCTCTCCGCTCTGGTGGCTCGATTGATTCAAGCAAAATATCGTGTTGGGTTTGGAACCAACGAACGCAGAATTCTGTTTCATCGCAGGGTGGACTATTGCCAAGAGGATTATGAAATCAACAGTTTTCTCCACCTCATGGAAGCCATTACCGGGGCAACATTTTCTTTCCATCCGGATCGCCCTTTTTTCCCCAAACCGGGGAAAGAGGAGGAATTTAAAACACAGGAATCTGTTTCTCCCAAAAAACCAATGCGGGTTTTAATGGCCCCCGGGGCCACCATTCCCGAACGAAAATGGGGTTGGGAGAAATACCGGGAATTGGTGAAACGTTTTTTGGATCGGGGGGTGGAAGTGGTGCTCATCGGGGGACCCATGGATCGTTCCGAATCCAAACACATTACCGATCATCTGGTAGGGCCCTTGGTGGATTTGACAGGACAAACCAGCCTGAATGATTTGTGGAAAGTCATTGGTGAAGGAGACCTTTTGATTTCTTGTGACACAGGGGTTTTACATTTGGCCTATGGGGTGGGTACTCCCTCGTTAAGCCTTTTCGGTGCGGGAAGCGAGGTCAAATGGGCTCCCAAAGGGAAGCGCCATCGAAGTATTAATAAACACTTTTCCTGCAGTCCCTGTACTGTTTTTGGGGTAACTCCCCCCTGTCCCATTGAAGTGGCCTGTTTGGAGACGATTTCTGTTGAGGAAGTGGAGGAGGCCGCATGGAAATTATTAAAGGAGATAAGATCCTAATGGGTGAGAAAACGCCTAACGGTTTTTTTCCCCCTCCCTTTGTCGGCCCTTTTATTTTCACTGGGTTTCCCATGGTTTCCGGCTCGGATGGGAGATCCATCCTTTCTCTGGAATAACGTTTTTCAAAATTCCCCTTATTCGGAAAAGGTGTTTGAAATCATAGACCCATGAAACATTTTAACCTCCATTTTTTTTCAATCCATCAGGCCCATTCCTTTATTTGGATGATCCCTTTTTTGATCGCTGGTTTGGTCTATGCCCAAAGCCTTCGGTTTGGTTTTGTCTGGGATGACCGCGTGGTCATTGAACAGCAGATTTCGGCGTTTCAAAGTTTGGAAGATGCTTTTTTCCCGGAAAAAGGGGTTCATGGGTTGAGCCAACGGTCATACCGGCCCATGGTTTATGCGAGCTATCTTTGGGATACTTTTTTTTGGAAGGTGGATCCCTTCGGTTTTCATTTAACCAATCTATTTTTTCATTTGGGAAATACGATTCTTATCTTCTTTTTAGGGAAGACTTTAATCGGTGATGCCTCTGTGGGAAGGTGGGTCGGTTTTTGGGCTTCTCTTTTCTTTGCCGTTCATCCGGCTCATGTGGAGTCGGTGGCCTGGGTTTCGGGCCGGGGCGATATGATGGCCCTTTGTTTTTTTCTTGTTTCTTTTTTATTGTTTTTAAAGTTTGCGGAACGAAACGCTTGGCTTTTCCTTTGGAGTGCTTCCTTTTTCTATCTTCTTTCCATCTTAAGTAAAGAGGCCACGCTGCTTTTAGTGTTTCTTTTCCCATTGGTTTTTTGGGGGAAAGACAGGGGGGCCATCCATTGGAAGGACCTTCTCATGATGGGGTTGCCTTTTTTGGTTTCGTTGGGCATTTGGGCCATTATGCGATCGGTGGCTTTAGGTGAGGTAACCCCCTCGGTGGACTTTCAGTGGCCCACGTTGTCCGCCCTATGGATGGAGGGATGGTTTGCTTCAGGTTTTTATTTAAAGTTATTATTATGGCCATTTCATTTATCCGCCTTTCCCAATCTTCCCCATACCCTTTTCCTGGGAATGTTTGCTTTTATCAGCGTGGCCATTTCAATAGGGCTCTTGGTTTTAGCCATTCAAAAAAGACGGGTGGATCCCTCTCTTCTTCTGATGGGTTGGTGGTGGATGGGCCTCGCTCCCGCCTTATTGATTTCGGCCAGTTTTCCGGCAACTCCCGTGGCCGAACGGTATATATATATCCCCTCCGCGGGGGGTATTCTGTTACTGGCTTACTGGATTGGGGTAGGTGCAGGGAAAATGTCCTTTTCATGGAAAATCCTCCCGATCCTTTTAATTCCCGTGGCGTGGATGGGGTTTCAATCCTTGGCCAGGACACCGGTATGGGAGAGTGATTTACGGTTTTGGGAGGCCACGGTTCGAGAAATTCCAGAACGGTGGGGAAGTCATCAGAATTTGGCTTTGGCTTATTCCGAAGAGGGGAGGTTTCAAGAGGCGGAAAATGAGTTCCTGAAAGCCCTTGGGCTCACCAATGATAATCATGAGCGACAGCAAACACTCACCAGTCTAGGCATCGATGCGCTAAAGCAAAAAGCCTACGAAAAAGCGAAAATTCATTTAAAAGGGGCTTTAACCTACGATGAAGCCTCGGCCTATCTTCAATATAATTTGGGTTTTCTCTATCAGGTGGACCCGGGCACCCATTCCATGACCGCAGATACGAATCAATTGAAAAAAGCAGTTTATCATTTCGAAAAAGCCTTGGAATATAACCCATTTTATATCGATGCATTTTTGGCGGCCGGCTCTTTGCGAAGGGTTCTGGGGGATGAGGTCCTTGCCCGGGAACACCTGAACAAGGTGGTTGAATTGGGGCCACCAGGGGCCGAGAAAGTTCAAACGGCCAAAAGACAAATGGCTCTGATGGATGTTCTCAAAGCCAATGGCTTTGTACAGAAGGGAGAAACCGATCGTGCGATGGTTCTTTACCGGGTTGCCATTGAGAAGGATCCCGGCTTTGCTGAAGCCCATTACCAGTTGGCAAACCTCCTCCTCTCCAAGGGGAGTGTGGAAGAAGCCCTCGGCCACCTCCGTGCGGCGGTTCAAAGAAAGGGAACTTTTGCCGAAGCCTACTACCAGCTGGGTCAAATTTATACCCAAAAGAAACAATATCAACTCGCTATCGAATCCTACCAGTTCTTTCTTCAACATTGGAAGGGGGATTCCCTGCTTTTAGATAGGGTGAAAACGGAAGTCTCACGATTGGAGCAGCTGGGAAGGTGAGATTAACGCGAAAAGAAGGGTTTTCCCCGTTAGGAATCGGGGGGGGATGGAAAACCTATGGGTTTGCCCTTTTTCCGGTAGGGATCACTCTCCTGCTTTACGGATCGGTACTGCAATTCCAATTCGTTTGGGATGATACCATCTATTTACAAAGTCAGCTTCCGGCTTTTCAAACCTATTGGGATGCCTTTTTCCCGGGTGAAAAGGTCGGACAATTTTATGACCGTTATTACCGTCCCTTAATCTACGTGTCTTATCTTTTTGATCGGACCTTATGGGGTTTTAACCCATGGGGTTATCACCTGACCGTTCTATTATTTCATTTAGCCTGTACACTACTGGTTTTTTTTCTTTCCCGAAACCTGTTTGGAGAATTTCGGGGAATCCCTTGGGGTGCCTGGATGTCCAGCCTGTTTTTTGGTGTTCACCCCATGCATATCGAATCGGTTGCCTGGATGTCCGGGCGAAGCGATGTGATATCGGGATTTTTTATGCTGGTTTCATTGCTGTTTGTTTTAAATCACGGGGAAGGAAAGAAAAAATGGTTTTTTGATATGGGGTCTTCTGTCTTTTTCCTTTTCGCTCTTTTAAGTAAAGAGACGTCAATTTCGTTGTTATTGATTTTTCCCTTTGTTCCATTGTTCTGGAGAAAAGAGAAAGGGGGGAGGCTCTGGAATAAAATGATTCGAATTTCTATTTTACCGGTTTTGGTAGTGATTGGGTATTTTTTAGTACGCAATTGGGCCATGCAAAGTTTTGTGGGAGATCATCTTTGGGTATTTACATCACTATGGGATGGGGGAATAAGGATTTTTTTGGCTTATGGTTTTTATATCTGGAAGATGATTGGGCCCTTTGATTTTAACGCATTTATTGATGTTCTCCCTGATTCCATTTCTTTTGACATTTTGTCCTTGGGGTTAATGGGGTTTTTCTTGGGTATGGTCCTAATCGGTTTAGTCAAAAAAAAGGAGTTTCTTTTTTTGGGAAGTTTTTGGGTTTTGGCCACTCTTTTTCCTTCAGCTCTGATCGCATTGACCGGTGTTCCAACACCTTTAGCGGAGCGTTACCTTTACATTCCTTCTATGGGGGTGTCATTCCTCATCGGGGGTCTCTTTTTGTTTGGATTTCGTTTTTTGCAGGGAAGGAGGTCAACGGAAAAAGGAGTTTCGGCACTTTTTCTCTTTTTCATGGCCCCATTTGCCTTCATGTTGATCGGATTGATGTTTCTGACTTGGCAGCGTCTTCCGATTTGGGAGAACAACCAGACCTTTTGGAAGGAAACGGCGGAAAAAAACCCTCAATCTTGGCTGCCGCACCAAAACCTGGGCCTGGTTTTCCATGAAAACGGAACCTATTCTCAAGCCGAAAGGGAATTTCAATTGGCCTTGGCCCTTTCAAAAAAGCCGGAGGAAATGGCCGCCACCTTAACCAGTTTTGGAATTACCCAGATGCGTCAGGGAAAAAATCAGGATGCGGAAAAAAAGTTCCTGCAATCCCTCAATACGGGGGTGGCCTCTCCCTATGTTTATTATGCACTGGGATTTCTTTACACCTATCAGTGGGACTCAAATGAAGGGCCTTTCAAAAGTGAGGGTGAACGCTTCAATCGTGCCAAGTATTTTTTCCAAAAAGCCATTGACCTAAACCCTTATTATCAACAGGCCTATTTTGAATTAGGGCAATTGGAGTTAAGGCTTGGAAATGAGGGGAGGGCCTTGACGGCATATGAGCGGTTTTTGTCCCTTTCATCAGGAATTTCCTCTCCCACCGTCCAAAATGCTCAGGTGAATTTGGGGGGTATTTATTTCAGAAAAGGAGGGCGGTTATTTTCTTCTCATCAATGGAAAGAGGCGCTGTTGGCGTTTCGAAAAGCCATGGATTATCAGCCTCAAAACGGGGAGATTCATTTTCGGGCTGGAAAAACGCTGGAGAGGTTGGAACAGGTCTCAGAAGCCATGCAGGCCTATCGGCTGGCAGTCCAGTATCATTCCACCCATGTCCAAGCGCGTTATTCCCTGGCCCTTTTATTAGAGAAGGCGGGGAGCTTGAAGGAGGCCCAACAAGAATATAAAATCCTTTTATCCCAAGGCCCCCAAGAAGGGCCTTTATACCAGGAGATTCAAGAGAGAGTGAGGCGATTATCCGGGGGTTAATGGTTTGCCAGCGGCACTCTAAAGTGCTACAATGGCAATCACTTATGTGAGGGAGCTCACTTTGCAATTTTTCCCGCCAAAACGTACCGTAAAGCGTTTTCCATTTTTTAATGAAAAGGAGTTTTCGTGAAACGTCGCCAGGAATATATGAGATTAATCCTGGTGGTGTTCCTAGGCCTTTGGGTGCTCATCATCGTTTATCAGTGGACACGCTCTGAACCCCAAAAAAGGGTGCCGTTAACCTTCGCAAAGGGAGGGGAAACGAAGCAACCCAATAGAGAGGAAACCTTTGCGCTTCAGCTGGATCTTCTAGAAAAAAGGCAACAGGTGGAATGGAAGAAGCCCAAGGATATTTTTAAAACCGTGAGGTTCTTTAAAGCCACCACCACCACTACCACCCTGGCTCCCCCTCCCACGACGACCCTCTATATACCCACTCCCGAAGAGATAGCCGCTGAACATGCACGGCAGAATTTAAGTCAGTTTAGGGTTTTGGGTTTTTTAAATAAGGGAAACCGGGAAGAAGTTTTTTTAAGCAGAGAAGGAGAGCTGTTTATTGCACATCAAGGGGATTTGATTCAAAACCAATATCTTTTGAAGGAGTTGAGTCAAGGGAGGGTGGTTTTAATGGATCCTGGGACGAACGTAGAGGTGACCATTGTGGTTGAATGACCCCGAACCGGATGGTTCGGTTTTATAAAGTGCTGGAGGCTATTAAGAAATACATTTTGAAATTTCAAGACCCGGCTGAAACATTTACCGTTCCGGTCAGAAAAATATGGGTTAGGGTGGAGGGTCTTCTAAAGAAGACTTCATAAGTCATTTTCGTAATGTTCGGAAAAATAAAAAAAGTTTCTTTAAAAATCGGACCTTGATTAAGGAGAAAATTTTGAAAATCTGTTTCGTAAAAGGGGCAACCCAAATTTTTGTATGGTTGGTGGTGTTTTCGGTGATGGGCTGTGTTTCCATGAAAGAGATTCGGCTGGGGGATCAGTTTGCCGAGGAGGGAAACTGGGAAGGGTCCCTGATCCATTACCAAATGGCCCTCGATAAGGATCCCACCAATCTAGAAGTTAGAGAAAAATTAATTGAAGCCAAAAAACGGGTTGCTGCTCTGCACTTCGTTCAGGGAAAACAACTGCTTCAAGAGAAGGAAATCGAATTGGCGATTCAGGAATTTAAACGTGCCTTAAGCTTGGATCCCTCTAAAAAAGAACATCAAAATTCCCTGGCGGGGGCCATGAAATTGAGAGAGGCCCAAAGCTTCTACAAATTAGGAGAACGGTTTGCCAACATTTCAAGATTTGATGATGCCATCTCTGAATTTGAGAAGGCGCTGGAGTTGGATCCCTCCCATGTTTTGGCACAAGAGGGTTTGATCAGAATTAATGCTCTTATGGAGAAACAAAAAGCAGAGGGAGAATTAGCTTTAAAATCGACACAGCCCATTACCCTTAAATTTCAAAATGCCCGGTTGAAAGAGGTCTTCGAACTGCTGGCCAAAACCTCAGGGATCAATATCCTTTTTGATAAGGATGTCCGTGATGATAATGTGACCATCTTTGTAAGGGACGTTTCTTTTAATGAAGCATTGAATTTGATCCTGGCCACCAACAACCTTTTCATGAAAAAAATCAATGAAGAAACCATTCTCATCGTTCCAAAAATTAAGCAAAAGGTGGATCAGTATCAAGATTTGTTGATTCGGACCTTTTACCTCTCAAACGTTCCGGCAAAGGATATGGTCAACCTGCTTCGGACCATGTTGGAAACCCGCCGGGTCTTTGTAAACAATGACCTCAATGCGATTGTCTTGCGGGATACTCCTGAGAAAATTGAGCTTGCCGAAAAGATTATTCATGCCAATGATCGAAAAGTTGCCGAGGTGACATTTGATGTGGAAATTTTGGAAGTCAACGAACAAAAAATGAGCAAATTGGGGTGGAATTTTTCTTCCAATCAAGCCCAATTTTCCCTGACCCCTCCTGGGGGAACAGTCTCATCGTCAGGAGCCACAACCATTAGTGTGGAACAGTTAACCAATCTGGGAACCGCGGCATATCTTTTCACACTTCCCAGTGTGATCATTGATTTTCTAAAAACGAACTCCGATGCAAAGACACTAGCCAATCCTAAAATCCGAATCCTCAACAATGAATCCGCAAAAATTAACATTGGAAACAAGGTCCCGATTCTTTTGAGTTCAACCCAGTTTGCTTCAGGAACCGGTACCCAGGCCGTGAGCCAAAACGTCAACGTGACCACCAATATTGAATTTAAAGATACGGGGATCAAATTATCAGTGGATAAACCCAATATTCATTTAAATAATGATGTGACTGTAAAACTCAGTTTGGATATTACGACGCTAGGTCCCAGGGTTGAACTCGGGGAGAACCAATCGCAATTTCAATTCGGAAACCGTTCCGTGGAAACCGTATTAAATATTAGGGATGGGGAAACGGTGGTGATTGGGGGGCTCATTCAAGAGGACGAGAAGAAGTCGGTCAACAAAATCCCCGGGTTAGGTGATATTCCCGTGTTGGGTTACCTTTTTTCAGGATTGGACACCGAAAAACAAAATATCGATTTGCTTTTGACCATCACCCCTCATGTGGTCCGGGGATTGGAGACCCCTGCTGAGGCGATCCAGTCGTTTTGGTCGGGTACGGGGGAGGCTTATTCTACCAAACCCCTATTTTCAGATTTTGCTCCCTTTGGGGGGTTAAAGGAAAGCGATGGCCTTCCCCCGCTCCCAGAAATTCCTGTGGAAAGCCCATCGCCGGGAACCGGGAGATCTCCTGGGACTCCTCCTCGCGGGCAAATTCCTCCATCGATTATTCCCCCTTCGGTTCCCGGAGTCCCACCCTCATCCTTTAATGCGCCACGAAACAACCCTCGGCCTCCCGTTCCTCCTTCCCCAACCGGTTTTCTCCCCCGCTCCAAATTAGGACCCTTTCCGGGCGTTCAGAGCCAGAAAGAAACCGTAGTCATGTTTCGCCCTCAAGAGGGAAACTTGACCATTCAACAGGAATTAGGTATGGCGGTCATGGTCAATCAAATCCCCAGTATGTCCGAGGCGATGCTGACCCTTTCTTATGATCCTGAAATCCTGCACCTCAAAAGTGCCCAGGAGGGTTCTTTCCTCCGGCAAGGTGGGGTTCAAACCTCTTTTACCACATCAAGCAATGGACAGGGAAAAGTTAAAATTCATTTAAAGCGCCTGGGGGATACCCGGGGCATTTCGGGATCGGGAGATCTGATTCAATTGACCTTTTCCGGAAAAGGTGTGGGCACCTCTCCTATTTTTCTTGAAAACCCCCAAATGTTAACCCCCGCAAAAGGTTATCTCCCGATTCAATCCATGCAGGCACAGATCCGTGTCCAATGAAACAAGGACTTTTCAGTTTTTACCGGCAGGTTTCATTTTCCCATTCCCAGAGCGGGATTACCCTTGTTGAAATTATCATTACCCTGACCGTCATTTTTATACTGGCCTCTATTGCACTCCCGATATCAAAAATTACCATCAAAAGGGGAAAAGAGCTGGAGCTTCGAAGAAGTTTAAGGGAAATGCGGGTTGCCATTGATCGGTTTAGATGGGATTATGAGGCAAAAAAGATTTCACGTCTTGAAAGTGATGTGGTCAATAGTGAAAGCGGCTACCCTGTTTCTTTAGACATTTTGGTGGAGGGGGCTCCCAGTGGGGATGTTAAAGGAACGTTACGAAAGTACCTTCGCAGAATTCCAAAAGACCCGATGACCGGAGAAAGGGAATGGGGCCTTCGATGTTATAAAGATCCTCCCGATGAAACCGAGTGGTGTGGGGATGACGTGTTTGATGTTTTCACCCTCAGCGAAGGAGTTGGGCTAGACGGGGTTCATTATCGGGAGTGGTGAGGGTATCTGGAAAATGAAATTAAATAGGTTTGAAATGCGTCTGCCGGTATTAAAAAGGAACGCCGGGTTTACATTGCTTGAAATATTAGTGGTTTTGAGTATTCTTGGCATTTTGGTGACTCTTGCGATCCCCTCTTATCAATTGGCCACACTGAAAGCGAAAGAAGCAACCCTAAAAGAAGATCTTTTTGTTTTTCGGGATCTTCTGGATCAATACTACTCCGATCACGGAAGTTATCCTTCTGCCCTGGAGGATTTGGTGGAAATGGGTTACTTAAGAGCCATTCCGGTGGATCCCATGACCCAATCTAAAGAAACCTGGATTGAAATATTTTTAGAGGAGGCAGAAGGAGATGAACAGGGGGTTTATGATGTTCACAGTGGAAGTAATCTTGTGGGAACGGATGGGACCCCCTATAATGAATGGTAAAAAAAAGGGGGGCGAAAGGGGTAAAGGTGAGGCACTAGGTTAGAGGCAAGAAAAGTAAACCCGTAAGGAGTTAGGTGTGAGGTGGAAAAAAAATCCCGAAGAACCCTTAATATCCTTTTCAATCAAAAAGGATTTACTCTTTTTGTGCTTCTTGCCACCATTGTCATCATCGGTATTTCAACGTCCATTGGGGTAAAGCAATGGAAGACCATTGTGAAACGGGACAAGGAAGCGGAACTGCTTTTCCGGGGGGATCAAATTCGAAGGGCCATTGCTTTATATTTTAATAAACCCGGTGCCCTAAAATACCCCTCTTCGATGGAAGATTTGATGGGGGATGGTTTTGGAAAAAAAAACTACCTGCGTCGTCTGTATAAAGACCCTATGACCAAAAAAGATTTTGAGCTTTTAGGGGTGAACAATGTGATTGTGGGTGTGCGGAGTACCAGTGATGATCTTCCCCTCAAAACCGGAGAATTTCCGGATGCGTATCAATGCTTTGAAGAGGCGGAGACCTATCGGGACTGGTTATTCCTCTACATAAAAAGTGCAAAGAATGAGGAATCCCCCTGTGCCGCCATTGTGAATCTTAAGGTCATTGAGAAATAAGGTCCGTGATTAAAAAAATTGGTGATGGCTTCCAAAGATATTTCTTCCAAATTAAAATCTCCTTCCCCTTCCTTTTCGATGACCGTCCACTCCGAAAAATTCATCAGGGTTATTTTTATCAGCCTGATGAGTTTTGAGCTCCTTCTGGTTTTTTTCGCCATTGCCATAGGAATCGATTTTGTGGAGGGAATGGAAAGAGGGTTTGATTTTGTTGCCGAGTCCTTTTCTTGGGATTCCCAAACCGTCCGCCATTTTGGAAAGGTGTTTGGGGAATTTTTGGAAATGTTGGAAACCACTTTTTTTCTCATTTGTTTTTTGGAATATTTCATTCGAATTGCTCCCGAAATGTTAATCCGGTTTCAGAGCGCCGGAACAAAAATACAGGGTGGAACGGAGGAGAGGATTGCCGAAAATATTTAAACTTGGAAAAAATATGACCGGATCGGGGTTTCAATGGTGAAGGTTGAAGATTCCTGCCCGGTTTGTCATTCCTCAGAAGGGATGAAAACTGTTTGGAACATTGAGGATATGATTACCCAGCGACCTTTTTCTATTGTGGAATGTCCCCATTGTACCATGATGCGTACGCTTCCGGTTCCTGATCACCTGGGGGCTTTTTATGATTCCGATATGGGAAGGATGATGGTGACCGCTCCCAGTAAGACCCATGCCTTTTTAAAAGGTCTATTACTCGGGTTGGAATTGAGGAGAATCATTTCACGGGTTTCTCCCGCCACTTTTGTTGACGTGGGGTGTGGTCCGGGGGATTTTGCCTGTTTTATTCATCGAAAAGGACATTCGGTGATGACCGCAGATGCAGGAGAGGAGCCCCCATCGGCAGTTCAAGCCAGTGGATCCATTCCCTATTACCCCATTGATTTTGACCGATGTGAGATCCGGGGCCTCGAAAGGTTCCCCTCGTCTACGGTAATTTTGCGCCATGTTTTGGAGCATGTCCGGAACCCTAAAATGTTTCTTGAGAAACTCATTCAATATGGGGCTTCTCATTTTTATATTGTGGTTCCCAATACGGCTTGTCTAGAACGGCGTATATTAGGACGATATTGGGGATTTTGGGATCCTCCGAGGCATTTGTGGCATTATAATCACCGGGCCCTTAGATTTTTGTTGGAGAGCCTGGACCTGACCATAATGGCCCAAGGATTTGATACGATCCCCAATATTATTCCCAGTTTTTACCGCTATCTTCGGGTCAAGGGGGTTTCTCCTTTGGTATACAATCTCTTTAAACCGAAAGGGTTTTTAAGTAGCGTTTCAACCCCTTTGAATCTTTTTTTGCCCAAAAATGTAGCCTGGATCCTTGTTTCCGTGAAGGGCTGAAATTAAAATGAGTGTGAGATTTGAAGAAACATTTGGGGGAAAACGGATTTTTTGACGATCATAATTGAGTCACTCTTAAAAAGTCATAAAATATGGTTTTTTGTCATTCCGGCGAAAGCAGGAATCCAGTCTTTTTAAATCAATTGATATTTCCTGGGTCCCGTTTTAAAGGGAATGACGATTTTTTTCGAATCGATCAAGAATGGAAGATTCCCTGATATTTAGAATATACATTGCTCATGGTTTTTAAAGGATTCTTTTTGGAACGGTGGGGAGGAAAAATGGGATTCCCTTTTTCTAAGTTTTTTTCTTATTTCTTTTTTGGTGCGGTGTTTTTATGCGCTCCTTCTGTATGGGGTGAAACCCGTCTTCTTCGTTTTCCGGATATTCATCAGGAAAAGGTTGTGTTTTGTTATGCGGGGGACCTTTGGCAGGTGGGTTCAAAAGGAGGGCAAGCGTCACGGCTTACCTCACATCCGGGACAGGAACTTTTTCCAAAATTTTCCCCGGACGGTCAATGGATTGCTTTTACCGGACAGTATGATGGGGATGAACAGGTCTATGTTATTCCTTCGGAGGGAGGCATTCCCAAACAGCTCACCTTTTATCCTGCCCAGCCCTCGATCCCCTCCCGCTTTGGTTTTGATCACCAGGTTTACGGATGGACCTCGGATGGGAGTCAAATCCTTTTCCGTTCCCTGCGCTATGCATGGCATTATAATATGGGGAAATTGTTTACTGTTCCTTTTCAGGGAGGCTTCCCTCAGCCCCTGCCCATGCCCAGTTCCGGAGCGGGTGATTTCTCCCCGGATGGAAAAAAAATGATATACAGCCCTTTGATGAGGGATTTTAGGACCTGGAAGCGTTATGAAGGGGGTTGGGCACAAAACCTTTTCATCTTTGACTTGAAAACCTTCCAAACCGAAAAAATTACATCAACCCCTCGTTCAGACCGGGATCCGATGTGGATCGGAGATACTATATATTATGTTTCCGACCGGGATGGAAAGTTGAATCTTTTCTCTTATCACCCTTCCACACAAAAAACCCGACAACTGACCCATTATAAGGAATATGATCTTCGGTGGCCCAGTTCGGACGGGCAAGAACAAATCATTTTTGAATTAAATGGAACCCTTCATATTTTCAACCTGAAAAGCGAACAAACCCGGCCCCTATCTATTTCGGTTCCCAATGATGGGGTGGCCATGCGGCCTTCCAGGATTTCCGCGGAAAAGTTCATCGAATCCTTTGCTTTCAGCCCGAAAGGGGAACGGGCTCTTTTTGCGGCACGGGGGGATATTTTTTCCGTTCCGGTGGAAAAGGGACCTACCCGGAATCTTACCCAATCCTCTTATGCCCATGACAAATGGCCCGCATGGTCTCCCAAGGGAAACCATGTTGTTTTTCTTTCCGATCGCAGTGGAGAAGAAGAGCTCTTCCTGATCCCTCAAGACGGCTCTGGGGATTTGGAACCACTCACTCAAGGAGGGAATGCCATGCGATATTTGCCCAAATGGTCTCCCGATGAAAAGCGCATTGCCCTGAGTGATAAAAACGGAAAAATTTTTATTTTGGACATAAAAACCAAAAAGCTTTCTGAAATTGCCGATGACCAGGTGGGACAAGTGGTGGATTATACCTGGTCGGGGGATGGGAACTACCTGGCTTTTAGTTTAAGCGATGACACCTACTATCGGTCTATTTATATATGGGATATAAAAAATAAAAAATTGCAACGGGTAACGGGGTCCTTTTTTAGCGAGTTCAATCCGGTCTGGGACCCTCAGGGAAACTATCTGTTTTTTTTGGGTGTTCGGGCTTTTAACCCTCAGGGAGGTGCCATTGAGCCCAACTTTATTTTAAATCGGGAAGTCAGCATCTATGCCCTGGCGTTACGGAAGGATGTTCCTCATCCTTTTCCACCGGAGAGTGATGAAGTTTCTCCCGGGGAGGATATGCAGAAGGATACGGAAAATGAAAAAGAAAAAAATAAAGGAAAGAATCAAATGATAAAGGGACCCATTGATTTTGAGGGCCTATCGGAAAGGATTACCCAGGTTCCGGTTCAAGCAGATAATTATGAGGAATTATCCGCCACCGAAGGTTACTTGCTGTATCGAAAAACCGGTCCCTCCTATTTCGGCCGAAACAGTGATGTGATCCCTTCCCTTTATCTGTTTTCTATACAGGACCGGAAAGCCACGCTCCTTGCAGAACACGTTTCCGGCTACCAGGTCTCCCATGACGGAAAGAAAATAATTGCCAAGCAAGGAGCCCAATTCTGGGTTTACGAGGCCACTCCCAAGGGAAAGGAGACCAAGAAAAAAATTCCCACCAATGGCCTTATGGTGGATCGCATACCCTCCGAGGAATGGGTCCAGATTTTTGAAGAGGTCTGGCGGCGATTTCGGGATTTCTTTTATGTGGAGAATATGCACGGGTATCCATGGGAAGAAATTCGGGAAAGGTATCGTCCGCTCCTTAAAGATGTTGCCCACCGGGCCGATTTAAATTATGTCCTAGGGGAAATGGTATCAGAACTGAATGTTTCCCATGCCTACGTTAGCGGGGGTGATTTTGAAATCCCCCCGCGTCCTCAGGTAGCCCTTCCCGGAGCTCGGTTTGAAATTGATCCGAGCGTGAAACGCTTTCGAATCGGAAAGATTTATCAAGGGCAGAATGAAGAGGCCCGTTACCGTTCACCTCTCCGAGAAATTGGGGTTCATGTGGAGGAGGGGGAATATGTGATGGCCATCAATGGAAAAGATTTGACAACCGAGGTGAATCCGTATCAATGGCTTCGTCACAAAGCGGATCAGCCCATCCAAATGACGGTTAATAAAAAACCCACTTTGGAAGGGGCGCGAGAGGTGGTGTTTCAGCCCCTTACCCGTGAGGATCAACTCCTCTATTTTAGTTGGGTGGATCGAAATCGACAAATGGTTTCTGAGAAAACCAAAGGGCGGGTGGGCTACCTCCACCTTCCGGATATGGGAGCCAATGGCCTTCGTGAGTTTACAAAATGGTTTTATGGACAGATTCGCAAGGAGGGGCTCATTATCGATATCAGAGGAAATGGGGGGGGGTATGTTTCTCAGATGGTAATTGAGCGGTTAAAGCGGGAGCTGTTGGCCTTGCAGTATTCCAGAAACAGTGATATTCCCCACCCCTATCCCTCCATGGCATTTCATGGTCACATGGTTGGGATTTTGGATGAGACGTCGGCCTCCGATGCTGATATTTTTTCGGCCATGTTTCAGAAAGCCGGGCTGGGGCCCTTAATTGGAAAACGGTCATGGGGAGGGGTGGTGGGAATTCAGAATCACGGTCCGCTGATTGATGGAGGTTCGGTTTTTGTTCCGGAGTTTGGGTTTGCCTCCGATGATGGGCGTTGGATCATTGAGAATTATGGCGTTGAACCCGACAGGGTGGTGGAAAACGACCCCCAGTCGGTGATTCAAGGGAAGGACCTTCAATTGGAGCGTGCCATTCAAGAAGTGATGGATAGGATTCAAAGGGACCCGCGAAGGTTTCCCCCAAAACCGCCTGATCCGATAAAAACGGAATAAAAAACATCAGGTTTTTTGATACATCTTTCGTTTTGGAGAAAACAAAATGGATAAAAAGAAAAAACCCGTTGCCAACAGTACAATGGTTGCTCCAGATGGAAGGTCAAACCAATAGGAAAGGAAAACCCCTCCCACTGAGGAACTCGTTCCGGCCAGGACCGAACAGATCATCATGGTTTTCATGGTGTGGGTGAGCTGGTAGGCGGTTGCGGCGGGAATAATGACCAGGGCAAAAACCAAAACCGCCCCGACCGATTTCAAAGAAATGACGATGGTTAGAGCAATCAATGTCAGCAAGAGGTAAGAAAGGGTTCGGGCTGGAATTCCGGAAGCATCTGCCATTTCTTGATCGAAGGCAATAAAATGAAATTCTTTATAGAAAAGAAAAATAATGAAAAGAATCAAGAAGGTCACGAAGCTCATGATCCAAATATCGGTTTGACTGACTGAAAGGATAGAACCGAAAAGATACCCATACACCTCTGCATTGTAGCCTTTCATCATACCAATAAAGAGAATGGCCAAGGCCATGGTAGAGGTATAGAAGATTCCGGTAGAAACATCCAGTTTCATTTTGCCTTTTTGTTCTAAAAACCCGATCACCCAGACTGCTCCCACCCCAAAAAGGATGGCCAGCCCCATGGGATTGATCCCCAACAGATAAGCCAAGGTGACCCCTGCAAAAGCAGAATGGGCAGTTCCTGCTCCTATAAAAGAAAAACCCTTAAGAATGACAAAAACCCCGATGATGGAGCAGAGACATCCAACCAAAACCGATGAAAGCAATGCCCGTTGAATAAACCCGTAAGAGATCCATTCAGGCATGGTGATGATCCCCCACAATCACAAACGAGCCAGCAGGGCGTTCCATAATAATCACTTCCTTTCCATAGACTTTGGAGAGGGTTTCCTGGTTCAGGATTTCACGGGGTTTCCCGATGGCAAAAAGACGGTGATTCAAAATGGCCATCCGATCCACATGGGGGCTGATGAGGTTAATATCATGGGTCACCATGAGGATAGTGAGGCCAAAATTCTTATGCAGTTTATTGATCAGACTCATCAAACTGTGCTGGGTGTGGGCATCAATCCCCGTGGTAGGCTCATCCAGGAGGAGGACTTCAGGTTTTTGGGCCAGGGTTCGAGCAATAAACACCCGTTGTTGTTGTCCTCCCGAGAGGTAGCCCAAAGGGGTATTCAATTGATCCACTAAACCCACTGCCTCTAATGCTTCCTGAACGATTTCATGGTCCTTCTTTTGGATATGCTTCAGAAGGCCCACTGAACTATACCGCCCCATCAGGACCGTTTCTCGAACGGTGATGGGAAAGTCCGGATTGACAAATCCTTTTTGGGGAAGGTACCCGATCCTCGCCCTGTGGTGGCAACGAAGTTTTTCGCATGAGCAGTCGAAAATGTGAACGGTTCCCTGTATCGGGGTGATGAGCCCCAGGATGGTTTTTAATAAAGTGGTTTTTCCTGATCCGTTGGGACCAATAATCCCTAAAAATTCTCCGGTTGGAATTTCAAGATTAATGTCTTCCAAGGCCAAAGATTGTTGATAGCCAACCGTGACCTGGGAAAAGTGGATTATGTTTTTATTTTTGAAGGCCAAGGAGTTTTTCCCGGGTGAGGAGACCCTGTCTCAAAATGATTTTTCCCGCAAAGCTTCTGCAAGGGTAGCGGCATTATACCGCATCATTGAAAAGTAATCATCTGTTCCAGGAATGGCTCCGGGCAGAACGGTTAGGGTGACCAATTGAGCCCCCGTTTCCTGTGCGAGGGTTCGGGGAATTTTAGGGTTGAGTTGAGGTTCCGAGACGATAACTCGGATGTTCTGTTCTTTGATGGTTTTGACCAAACTGGCCAACTGTTTTGCAGAGGGTTCCGTTCCAATTTGCCCTTGGATTTCTCCGGATATCGTAATTCCAAACCGGTGTGCAAAGTAGGGCCAAGCAGGGTGGTAGCTGATGATTTTTCGATTAGGAATACCCTCGAACAAGTGATGAATCTCCATTTCTAGTACATCTAATTTTTTAAAAAAGAGGTGTTGGTTTTGAATGAATGTGTTTTTTTTCCCCGGGGCAACTTGGATCAGCGCTTTGCTAATATGTTCTGCCATCAACTTGACATTCCGGGGGTCCAGCCAAATATGGGGGTTTCTAAAGTGGGTGTGGTCAGATTTTTCTCGCTGGGGTTCACTATCCTCCAGCAAGGCAACTCCTTGTGAAGTGGTGACGGTCAGCAAATTTTCGTGTTGTGCGTTTTTGATGAATCCCTCTACCCATCCTTCGAGTCCTGCCCCGATTTGAATAAAAAGTTGAGTTTTCTGAAGGGCGGTGAGATCGCTCGGTTTTGGACCATAGGTATGGGGGCTTTCTACCCCTCTTAAAAGACTTTTGACCGAAACGTTTTCGCCCCCGATTTCCTGGACGATGTTTTTGAGGATGGGGATGGTGGTTACCACACGGACCCGTTCATTCCCCCAACTGGTTGAGTGACCCATGAGGGTGATGAGCAGTAAAAATCCAAGCTTGAAGGCCCACAAGCGTGGTTTTCTCCGGTTCATTTTTTCAGGGATTTTTCCCCATCTTTTTAATTTTTTAAATGCCATGGAAGCTGGAAAATAACATTTATTTCAAAATGTTGTCAAACCGACAAATTTCTTGACCCAGGTTTGTTTGATGAGGTAGGCTTCCGTTTGCTAGAGGACATTGGGGAGGTTTGAAACGGTTTTTTAAGTTTAATTTTTATGGAGTGGGAAAAACCAGTTTCCTGGATATTGAAACCTAAAAACTTTCTAATTGGTTTTCTATGAAGATTGTTGGATTAATGTCGGGAACTTCCGCGGATGGAATCGATTCCGCTTTGGTAGACGTTCGTGGGAAAGGGCATCACCCCAAAATCCGTTTATTGGGATTTGAAACTTTTTCTTATCCCGTGGGGGTTCAAAAAAGGATACTCCATGCGGCTTTGAGCGGAACCGTCGATGAGATTTGCCATCTTAATTTTTATCTGGGAGAGTTATTTTCTGATGCTGTCCTTCGTCTTCTTAGAAAAAATGGTTATGAGCCGAATAAGGTTCGTCTGATCGGGTCCCACGGGCAAACCGTTCACCACCTTTCCAAAGGGATCCCAGAAGGGAAAAGGACCATTGCCTCCACCCTTCAAATTGGAGAACCTTCGGTAATTGCGGAGAGGACCGGTATTACCACTGTGGCGGATTTTAGGCCTCGGGATATGGCAGCGGGGGGTGAAGGAGCCCCTTTGGCCCCGCTTTTTCATCAGACTTTATTAGGCCATTCCAAAAAGACACGGCTGGTGGTCAATGTGGGGGGTATCAGTAATGTGACCTTTCTTCCATCTGGGACCAAAGAGGAGGATGTTCTTGCGTTTGATGTGGGGCCCGGCAATATGTTGTTGGATGGATATATCGGTTTTTGCTCTCATGGAAAAAAAAGGATGGACAAAAATGGGACTCTGGCTCGTAAAGGTCAGGTCAATTCAAAATTATTGGGATGGCTAACCCGCCACCCTTTTCTCCGGCAACGTCCTCCAAAGAGTTGTGGCCGTGAAACCTTTGGTCTCCCATATCTTGAAAAGCTCATTCAAAAAGCAAAGACCCTTCATCTATCCCACTCGGATATATTAGCCACCTTAACGGTTTTTTCCGTATATGGAATCGCTTCCTGTTTACAATGGTTGCCCCAAAAGGGCCGAGGTCTTCAAGAGGTTATCGTGGGAGGGGGCGGTGTCATGAACCGAACTTTCATGTTATATCTGAGAAAGATTTTTTCCCCTCTTCCCGTTCAGACCTATGAAGATTATGGGTTCCACAGCCGTGCGGTTGAAGCCATGGCGTTTGCCTTTTTGGCTTTTCTCACCCATGAAGGCATACCTAATAATCTCCCGAGCGTCACGGGAGCAAAGCGACGGGTCATTATGGGAAAAATTGTTAAGGGTTCACCCTTTAAATAACCCGTTCACTCGGTCTTTCTAGGGCGCGGTTTTTCCTAAAAGGCGTTCTAAAGCGGGGGCACCAAATAATGAAAATCCCCGTAAGGCTTCTGGCGGATGACCTGCCACACAGACAATGGGTTTTTTTCCAATAACACCCATAATAAGGGGTTTACCCGAACGCATGGGAACCCCATCTACCAATGTTCCCGGCTTTCCGGCGGCGTTGATGAGGTCTTTGATAAAATCCCGTCCCCCAACGGCCGTTCCTCCCGAAATAAGAACCATATGGGCCTGGGCGAGGGTGTTGTTTAAGCGTTTTAAAAAACCGTTAAAATCATCCTTCATAATCCCTTTAAAAATTGGAATACCACCTTCTTTCAGAACACTGACTGCGAGAGAATAGGAATTACAGTCCCAAATGAGGCCGGGTTTGAGGGGCTTTGTGGGAGGAATGACTTCATTGCCGGATGAAAAGATAGCGACTTTAGGGGCTTTGGCTACTTGAACCTTAAGTATCCCTTGGCTGGCGAGGATTCCAATATCATCGGGTGTCATTTTTTTTCCTTTTGGAATCAATATGGATCCTTTTTTGAGGTCGCACCCTTTGGTTTCAATATTTTCGCCGCTTTGAAGGGCTTTTTTAATTAATATCTGCTTTCCAGATCGTTCAACCTCGAATAAACGGATGACGCTGACATCCCCCGAGGGGATTAAACTTCCCGTGGAGACCTGGTAAGCACCACCTGCGGTAATGGGGGTAATTTTGGACATTCCCAATGTTATTTCTCCAAGGAGAGAAAGGAAAAGAGGGTTTTCCGGGGAGGCCGACTGAATGTCCAGAGTATTTACGACAAACCCTTCAATGATAGAGCGGGAATAGGGAGGGGAGTCGACCAGGGTTTTGATGTCCCTTGCGGTTACCCTTCCCAACGCTTTTTCGATTGGAATTTTTTCTGCCCCAATGGGCCCGATGGGAAAATTGGGAATAAATTGATCAAGTGCCTTTTGAACCGGGTCCTGAGCGTTTGGCGAATCGGGTGGATTTCCTGGATTTTGTTGACTCATTGATCCTCTCCTTTTGGAAAATGAAGTGATTTCTTCCGAACCCATGGATTATATGGTGTGAATAGGTCAGTTTGTCAATGAAATTTCTCTGAGTTTCATATCATTAAACAATGATTGAAAAGAACACCTCTATGATAAAATGGATTTCAGTGGAAACCCTGGTTTGCCTTTACCTCACGAATGGGGTGTTAGGTAAAGAGAATGGGAAAAGGGACTCCCTACGCTTGACTCCTTTTTTGGAATTCTTTACTATCCCATTCTATTTTATTTTCAATGGTTTTTTGGGTTTTAGCAATTCTTTGAGAAGAGGTGTTTTGAAAAAGGAAAGAACCAGATCGTTTTGGAAACAAGAGGAGAGATATGAACCAGGATCGGCGAAGGGGAGATCGCAGGGGTTTATCCCGAAGAAAAAATTTACTGAGAAGATTGAGAACCCGGCGAAGTGGACAAGATCGTAGAGTCCACCGTTCTCCTCGAAAAATTGAGGTTGAAAAGCGCCTCGAAGAGCGAAGACAGGAGGATCGGAGGGAAGATGAGCGACGAGGGGCCCTCCCAGGGGGGGTAGACATATCGGGAAATTAGAATATTTTTTTGAGGCAATGATGAACGGTTTGGGGCTGAGAACATGAAACCCAACGAGCGCACATTAACCAAGTTAATGGCGGATTTGCAGGATGAATATAACTCTCTGGAAAAGTATCGATTCCAGGCTGAAAAAGTCCCCCATCCAGTGGTCAAGGCCAAGCTGGAGAAACTCTGTGAAATTGAGCGGAAACATGTGCAGGTTTTGGAAAAGGTATTGGGGTTGCATATGGAAGTTCATGTGAATTCAGAAAAACCGGCCCATCAGGAAGGGAGATCCGTTCACGAGATGTTGGCGCAGGATTATGAAGATGAACGCCAAGCGTATCTTCGTTACCAGAGAGAATATGAAGAAACAGAAGATGAGGAATTGAAAAAACTTCTGAAACACCTGGCGCAGGACGAGTTGGCTCACATGGACCTGTTGAAGGAAATTTATCGAACGCTTGTTTGATCCTCCGAGGTCGTTTTCAAATTTGGCGATTCATTGGCCAAATACACCCTTGAAGCTGGAACGTTTATATTTGTTATTCTTCCTAGTTTTCAAGGGGGTGACCCCTTAGTATCCCCTTTGGAATAAGGGGTACTCCCTTTCTCTCCCCTTAGAAAAAGGGGATTCTCCAATTCTCTCCCCCTTTAGAAAAGGGGGAATAAGGGGGATTTGAGATTATAAAATCTCCCCTGGCCCCTCTTTAAAAAAGAGGGGGAGTTCGGTGCGGGCCTTTTCCAAAGAGGGGAAAGTTTGGAGAGGCCTCAATTCCAAGGGATGGGGAGATTTTGAATGTTTTTCCCTTTGGAATAAGGGGTACTCCCTTTCTCTCTCCCTTAAGAAAAGGCGGAATAAGGGGGATTTGAAAATTCAGTTTTTGCTCTGGATACCCCGAAGTTTTGCGGTGCGGGGATCTTTATTGCATTGCAATTTTCTTGGAATTTCCCCCCCCTCTTTGGGTCCAGTTATGGCGGGGGCTTCTCATTGACTAATCCCCATTGTTGCGTTATGTTTTGAAATAACCGCGTGTGATATGGGTCAAAAGATTGGGGAGGGTCCCTTACGGAAACAGAAACCAAATGGATGGAAAGCCGGCGCTTTCACCGAACCCAAATTCCGTTTCGTCTCGTTATCTCCCGTTCATCGGATAATAAAAGTGTGATGACTTATGGATGGGTCATCGGAAGAGGGGGATTGGGATTTATGAGTAAAAAGCCTTTTCAGATTGAAGCGGATATTAATATGCGGATTTATTTTGCCTCCGATGGATGGTTCAAAAAAACGGAATGGTTGGAGGGTAGGGTTCGTTGGGTCAAGCCCATTAGCCAATCCTATGCCATGGGAATTGAATTTAATGAACCGATTGGTGATGACCAACCCGACTTGCTTTCCTATATTGAAGCGGGGGATTACCATGGGCGGTTTTGGCGACACGAAATTCCACCGGTCAATAGTGGGTCCCTCTAATTTAAGATTAATTTCCTTCCATATACTTAAATTCACCTATTCAACATGACCTCTTAACATAATTATGATTTTCAATAAAGTTTTCGGAATTTCATTATGTTTTTTAATCCTCGTCCAAGGGTGTGGCGATGGGGGTTCTTCCAGTACGGTCTCTGGCAATTCTGTTTTAGGTTGCTCGGCCTCCGCGTCTTCCCAAGCCATTTTAATTGCCCAGGAAGGTCCCAAGGCCTTTGGGAACACTGTGGGTTTGCTTAAGCGTTGGGTTGAACGTGGACGGGATTTCTTGAAATCCCAAAAAGGGGTTCAGGTTGCCAATGCCCAAGGGGTTTCAGCAATGGTTACCGGAAATGTAACCTACGAAGACCGGGAATATAATTCCGCTGGGTTTACCGGTAATCGGACCTCGAATCCGATTCGGTTTGGCCAGGTGCAGGTTATACGGGTAAACGATGGGGCGGTATTAGCCACCGGGGCCAGTGATGGCGGTGGGGTTTATTCCATTTCCTTTTCAAACGATGGAGCCACGGGGGTCTATGTTCGTGTTCTATCCAAGACGGACAGCGGCCAGAACGTTAATTTGGAAGTGAGAGATAATCGGACACAAAATGCCCTCTATGCAGTGACTTCAACCTCCTTTGACGAAAATTCAGTCCCTTCATCTGTCAATATTCATGCCACGGTGGCAAGCGGTGGGGGCGGTCCTTTTAATATTCTGGATGTTCTCACTGAGGCTTCTGAATGGGTTCGAAACCTTGATGGAACCGCTCCACCCCTCTTAAAAGCCTATTGGGAAACAGGTACCACGGATGGTACCTGTTTCAATTCCGCTCTTGATTCCATCTTCCTTCTTGGAGAAGCAACTGATACCGATGAATATGACGATGATATCATTATCCATGAGTATGCTCATTTTCTATCCGAGAAATTATCCAGGGATGATTCCCCCGGAGGTCCCCACACCCTCCGCGATTCAACCCAGGATACCCGTTTGGCTTGGTCGGAGGGATTTGCCCATTTTCTCTCCAGCGCTGTTCAAAAAAAATCCAGTCAAATTGATACGAAAGGAGGAGATAACGGAGGTTCTACATTTTTTGAAATTGAGGGTCCATCCCTTTCTTCTCTTGCCCTTTTTTCTTCCAATGAAATTGCGGTTGCAGCGGTTCTATGGGATATTTTTGATGACCCAATGGATGTTTCCATCACGGGATCTCAGCCAGAAGCTTTTGATACCTTGACCTTGGGGGGTTCTCCTATCTGGGATGTGTTTACGCAATCCCTTCCTAACAAGTCCCCGGCCAAGCTGGGAACCTTTTGGGAGGGTTGGTTTGATCGCGGCCATAATGAATTAGTAGGAATGACATCGATTTTTGGGGATCGAAAAATTGATTTTTTTGAAGATATATTTGAACTCAATGACGACAATTTTAATCCTAATCGGAAAATCACAGGATCAACAGAATTCCACACCTTTTATTTATCCACTTTTGGAAATGATGTTGATGTGGTGGGATTTGATGCAGTGGGTAATCAGTTTTATACGGTTCAAACCGAAAACCTCACCAATGGCGCGGATACCTTTATGGAAATCTATTGCTGTGATTCCGTCCCTTCTTTTATTGCTTTCAGTGATAATTTGAACGGCCAGACCTACACGTTTGATTGCGGATTAAGCTGTCCTCCAAACGATCAAACAACCCTATCTTCCAGCCGAATTTTCATGGCGACCCAAACGGGGGTCCATTATGTCCGCATTACCCGTTCTCCCTCCGTTCCTGCTTCCGCAGGCCGCTTTGGTTCCTATGTGTTGAGGATTCAATAATCTCCATAAGAGAAAAATTCTTTAAAAATAAAGCCTTCCGGTCTTGAATGAAATTTATTAAAATGTTAAATTATGGTATTCTTGTTACCATTTTAAAAAACCATATCCGTCATCTCATGATTTTCGTTTTAATCATTCCCCTATTAAAGGGAGAGCAATAGTCATGGCATGGTTTCGAAAAGGTTCCTCTGATGAGCCCAGCCCTGAACGGAAAAAAGGAAAAATTCCGGAGGGCCTTTGGGTGAAGTGCAACAACTGCCGTGAAATCGTTTATCGAAAAGAAGTGGAAAAGAATGAAAAGGTCTGTCCAAAATGCGATTACCATTTCCCCATTTCCGTTGGGGAGCGGATCGCCCTCATGCTGGATGAGGGGAGCTTCAAGGAATGGGATCAGGAAATTTATCCCGTGGATGTATTGGATTTTCGGGATACCCAAAAATATAAGGACCGGTTGAAGGTTCACCGGGAAAAAAGCGGGACCCAAGAAGCCATTGTGGTGGGAGAGGGGGGAATTAAAGGGCACTCTGTTATTTTTGGATTGTTTAATTTTGCATTTATGGGCGGGAGCATGGGGTCCGTTGTGGGGGAGAAAATTGTCCGAGCCGCGGAACGGGCTGTTCTGACCCGGCGTCCCTTTATTTTGGTTACCGCGTCAGGGGGGGCCCGTATGCAGGAAGGAACCCTGTCCCTAATGCAGATGGCCAAAACCAGTGCGGCCATTGCCCGTTTACATGAAAATCGGGTCCTCTTTATTCCTGTTTTAACTGATCCCACTTTTGGGGGCGTTACCGCCAGTGTGGCCATGTTGGGTGATGTGATTATTGCCGAACCGAAAGCGCTCATCGGTTTCGCCGGGCCCCGCGTGATTGAACAGACGATTAAACAACAGCTTCCGGCGGGGTTCCAAAGGGCGGAGTTTCTTCTGGAGCACGGAATGCTGGATATGATCGTCGAGCGAAAACGCCTCAAAGATGTTTTGGCGAAGCTTATCGAGTTTTTTTGATTATGGGAATTAAAGACACCATCGATTTTCTTTTTAGTCTTCAATGGCGGGGGATGAAAGTGGGTTTGGAAAATATGACCCGCTTGATGGAATTTCTCGGCAATCCTCATCGTTGTTTTCCCTCTATCCATATTGCAGGAACCAACGGAAAGGGGTCTACTGCGGCTATTTTGTCTTCTATTCTCCAGGCGCAAGGGATTCGGGTGGGATTGTATACCTCCCCCCACCTGGTTGATTTTAACGAGCGGATTCGAGTGAATCATAATCTCATTCAGGATGAGGATTTGGTTCTGCTTACCCATGAAATTCAAAATGTCCTTTCCCAACATCCTCCTCACATTTCAAATCAACAAAACCCTGTTCTTCCCACTTTTTTTGAATTTACGACCGCAATGGCTTTTCTTCACTTTGCGCGGGAAGGGGTAGAGATGGCTGTGGTGGAGGTGGGGATGGGAGGCCGTTTTGATGCCACCAATTTACTGATTCCAGAAGTGTCGGTCATTACACAAATAGACCGGGACCACTGTCAACACCTGGGATATCAGCTGGAGCAGATTGCCTTTGAAAAAGCGGGAATTATCAAACCCATGGTGCCCGTGGTGACCTCCGAGACCAAAGAAGGGCCCCTGGGGGTGATCCGTTCCCGAGCGTTGGAAGAAAAAGCGCCCTTGACCTGTGTGAATGAAACTGTTCAGGTAAGGGGGGAAGATCCGGGGTGTTTTTCCTATCGTGGCCCTGTATTTTCTTTGGATGATTTGTCTTGTTCTCTCAAAGGGGCCCATCAAGTCCAGAACGCCGCAACTGCTCTAGCGGTTTTAGAAATCCTTTCGCAAAAAGGTTATCATCTAGAAACCGAAAAAGTCCTTTTGGGGTTGAAGCAGGTTAAATGGGAGGGAAGGCTTCAAATAGTAGAAGAGGACCCTCTCATCATTCTAGATGGTGCACATAATCCCGCCGCTGCTTTCGTGCTTTCCCGTGCTCTTAGGGAAATACGCATAGGGCGACAACGGGTGATTCTGGTCATCGGAATGCTTAAGGATAAAGATTTTCCCGGGTTTTTTAATGAAATCATTCCTTTAGCAGACGAAGTGATATTGACCCGCCCTGATTATGAAAGGGCCGCTTCTGTTTCTCAACTGGAAGTTGCCGTTGAGTCCTACCATGTTCCTTACCATTGTATTCAAAGGGTTTCAGACGCAATGGGTTTGGCCCGGTCCCATGCGTTCCCTCAAGATCTAATTTGTGTCACAGGTTCTCTTTACACGGTTGGAGAAGTAAAAGCCCACCTGGAGGGAAAGGTCCCCTCCCTGCTTAAAGGGTGAGATGAGGAGCGGGAACCCACCTGCAACTCCATCCCAATTTTTCTCCAGTTTGATTGGCCTGTTTCTTTTATTGTTTTATTATCCTGCCCAGGCACAAGAAATTTCCGAAATTGAACTAGTGCCGAAATTAGAAATTCCCGTTGAAATTCAAGCAGACCGTTTGGAATATCAAAAAGAAAAAGACCGGTATGAGGCAGAAGGTTCGGTGAAGATTCTCCAGGGAGATCTGCAACTCAATGCCAACCGGATTATTTTGGAGAACAAAACAGGGGATGCACACATCTCCGGAGATTTTTTCTTCCTTGATGGGGAGAATTCCCTTGAAGGGGAGGAAGGAGAGCTAAATATTAAAACGCGGCAGGGCCGTTTTTACAACAGCCGATTGGTTCTTCAACCGGGCGGTTACCGCATTCAAGGGGAAATACTGGAAAAGCTTTCAGAGGATCGATATGCCTTGGAGAGAGGCTGGTTTACCACCTGTGAATGCGAAGAAGAGGAGGGAACCCCTGATTGGCGATTTCGTGTGCAAAATATGAGGGTCCAGTTAGAGGGGTATCTGGTGGCCAAAGATGTTACTTTTTATGTCAAAAAAGTTCCCGTTTTCTATGTGCCCTGGTTTGTGTACCCCGCGAAAAGAGAGCGGCAGACGGGACTTTTAATTCCTCATTTTGGTTACAGCTCCACGGAGGGATTTAAATATAGCCAGGCCTTATTTTGGGCCCTCAACCCCCACATGGATGCGACACTGACTTTGGATACCAGGAGCGATCGTGGCGTTGGGGGTGGATTGGAGTACCGGTATAAACTGAGTCGGACCTCTCAGGGGAGCCTCAATACCTTTTTGTTTCATGACACGGACATCAACGAGGATCGCCTGGATATGAGCTACCATCACCTACAGGAGTTTACCCCGCATTTTAAGGGGAGGGTTGATGGAAAATATGTAAACGATGATTCTTATTTCCGGGATTTAAGTGAGTTTACTGAGGAGCGGTCCCAACGAAGTCTTGAATCCAACGTTTCCTTGATTTATGGAAAAGAAAACCATTTTGCCTTTTTATTGGGCCGTTATACCCAGGATTTAACCTCCGGCAGTGACCAGACACTTCAAACCCTTCCAAAAGTAGGCTACTCATTGATTCCCTTTCGGCTAGGATCTCTCCCCCTATTTGCAAGTGTTGAGACCAGTGGGGATCAATTTTGGCGGGAAGAAGGGATCAAAGCCCGTAGGCTGGATTTAGCCCCAAAAATTTTCCTGCATTTTGAACCCTTGCGGGGTTTGGTGATGGTCCCTGCCATAGGGTTTCGGGAGACCCTATATTCCAGGGAACAAGCCTCAAGGGAAAATACACATCGCGAAATCTATTGGACCAGCCTCCGTGCCGATACCAAATTGGCCCGGACCTTTATGATGAAGGAGGGGTCTACTTTAAATAGCATTCGTCATCAAATAGAACCCTCCGTCCTTTACGAATATGTGGAAGAGGATGAGAAATCGCCTCCCCCCTTTTTTGATGAGCTCGATGTAGTGGATCCCCAACACCGGGTGACCTATTCGATTCTTCAGCGGTTTTTAGCTTTTTACCAAACGGATGATCAAACCCCAAAGGTAAAGCGTTTAGAATTTCTTTCTTTGAAATTCACGCAGAGTTACAACATCAAAATTCCCCCGGTCCCGGTTTTAAACGGGGCCCCCGTTCAGCGCCCTTTTTCGGACCTTCGGGGGGAAATGTGGGTTGCAACCCCCTGGCCCGTGGGTTTGGAAGTGGATAGCTTTTTGGATTTGGAAAAAGGACGGTGGAGTTCTGTGAATTCCGATTTAAATTTTACACTCATGAGTTGGTGGAATGCCTCCTTCGGTCATCGGTTTACCCAAACCACCGTACTTCCCCAGCGGGGGGATCTGTTTAATCCTTCTGCAATCAATCAGCGGATCTCAGTCCCCGAAGTTCATTTTTTTACACTTTCCACCACATTAAAACTTCCCCTTGGATTTACATTTGCCAATCGGGCTTATTATGATTTAAACCGCCACGCCAAAACCGAAATGGTTTACGGGGTTCAATACGAGAGCCAATGCTGGGCTGTGGCCTTTGCCTTTCAGGACCTTCCTGAGAAAGACCAATTTTCCTTTTTGATCTCCCTGAAAGGTGCCGGTGCCATTGAAACAGGCCTTCTGCACAGGCTTTTTTTCTCCCCCTAAACCCCTAAAAAACCTAAATCCCCCCCCAGTTGCGCGTTTGGTAGATTCTGGTACTTTTAAATGGAGCCCAGGTCTCTTAAAAACAGCCTTTTATTTTGCCAACCCACATAGAGAGGAAAAATAATGGCCAAAAAAGTATTATCAGTGCTTGGAATTTTATTAGGGGGAGTGTGTTTACTTGTTTTTCAACCCAATTTAGGATTTTCCGAGGGTGGTTCCGGTCAAGAAACGATTTTAGGTGCGCCCATCTATCCGGGGTGGACACTCAACCGAAAAGATGATTTAAAAGATAAAAACAGCGGGGCTCATTGGTTTCAGAACCAATATTTTTCTGATGACACGGCTGAAAAAATTGTGGGTTACTATGAAACATCAACAGGGAAGAAAGGGTATTTAGCCGAGTCCACTCATACCTATGCCATTACCACCTCGGATGGAGTGGTGATCAACATTATGGGGCCTCCCCAGGGGGTAGAGCAGCGGGATCATACCAATACCAAAGTTCTCAAAATCTGGAAAACACTGATTTCCATTATTAAAGTCGAGCAACCGAAAAAGTAATCTATCTTTTTACTGATTCCGAGTGTTGCTTTGATTTTCCTCCTTTGTTAGGAGGGATTAAGGGGGGTAGAAGTTTTCTCTCCCCCTAACTCCTGACCCTTCACCCCTCACGTTTTTTTTGTTTTTTCAGGCCTAACGCCTCAAACCTCCAACATTTTTTATTAACCTTTAATGTGTAGCCTGATGAATCAGAGAAGAGCCCTTTCTACCCGGTTTCTTTAAGAAAACCAACCAGAAATTTCTTGACAAAAGTCGGGTCCCCTTGCTACCTTAGTTGTTCTTTTCGGCTGTTTTGTCCCCAAAAGAGATGTTATGATAACTCATTGATTTAATTGTTAATTTAAGGTTTTTATTTTCTGGGAGAGATGTAAAATCCTTTTATTTGAATCAAATTTTTAGGTTGAATTAACAAAGGGGAGGTTTTTATGGCTAAGGTGTTAGAAGGCCCCGGAATGGGCCTTTTAAGAAAGTGGGGAATGTCCGTCCCGAACTATGCAGTGATTACTTCGGTGGACCAGTTGGAGCAGTTGGCTGAAGCCAACGACTGGTTAAAAAAAGGGAAGCTGGTGGTCAAAGCCCATGAGGCGATCGGGTCCCGTTTCAAACTGGGTTTGGTAAAAGTGGATGTTAATTTGGCCACTGCAAAGAAGGAGGCCAAAGAAATGCTGGGCAAAACAGTGGAGGGATTGGCCATTTCTCAAGTCATCGTTTCGGAAATGGTTCCCCATAAAGAAGAATTTTATGTCGCAGTAAAATCCGTTCGTGAAGGAGCAGAAATACTTTTAGCTTCCATGGGGGGAATTGAAATTGAAGGGCATTGGGATCGAGTCAAGAGGGTTTTTGTCGAATTGGGTGAAAAACCCAAAGAGGAGGATTTGAAAAAACTTGCCAAGGAGGCCGGTTTTGATGCCAAGCTAACCCCAAAGGTGGTTGAATTTACCATCAAGTTGTTTAACGCCTACGAGAATGAAGACGGAACGTATATTGAGATCAACCCGCTGGTATTGCGGTCTTCGAATGATTCTGTAGTTGCGTTGGACGCCGTGACCATGCTGGATGGGGATGCCCGGTTCCGCCATAAGGATTGGGATTTCTCTTTTGCATCGGAGTTTGGGCGGCCATATTCCGATGATGAAAAAGCGATTATAGAAATAGATTCCCGAATCAAAGGATCCGTAAAATTTATCCAAATCCCGGGTGGGGATACCGCTCTTCTGCCTGCGGGTGGAGGTGCCAGTGTGTTTTATGCGGATGCGGTGGTCGCGATGGGTGGAAAGCTGGCCAATTATGCGGAGTATTCCGGAGATCCGGCGGATTGGGCGGTGGAAGCGCTGACCGACAAAGTGTGTTCCCTTCCTGGAATCAAGCGGATTATTGTGGGGGGAGCCATTGCAAACTTCACCAACGTTAAGAAAACCTTTTCTGGAATCATCAATGGGTTCAGGCGTGCTAAGGCAAAGGGAAAACTGGACGGTGTTGAGATTTGGGTCAGACGGGGAGGACCTTATGAGAAAGAGGGACTAGAAGCCATGCAGGCCCTCGAAGAGGAAGGGTTTAAGATCCATGTGTTTGATCGGACCACCCCGTTAACGGATATTGTGAATTTCTCGATTAAAGGAGGGGGTTGAGAAAATGAGTATCGTTGCTACGAAAGGCACGCGTGTGGTCATCCAGGGTGGGCCTGCAGGGGTCAATGCTGCACGAAGGATGGCGGAATTTTGTCATTTAATTAAGAGTCCTTTAAATGTAAAAGCGTTTGTATTTCCTCCCGATGCAGGAAATACTGCTGAAGTTCCTTACGGGAGTGAACTAATATCTATTCCAATTTTTAAAACCGTGGGTGAGGCCATGGCCCATTTTCCGGAAATTAACACCAGTCTGATTTATGTCGGTCCTGACCGGGCCTATAAAGCGGCCATGGAGGCTCTCAAAGAAAATGGCATTAAGCTGGTCTCTATGATTACGGAGGGTGTTCCTGAAAAAGACGCCAAAATGTTGGGCCGGGAGGCGAGGCGTCTTGGAAAGATTTTTAACGGACCCTCTGCCATTGGCATTATGTCCGCAGGAGAGTGCCGTTTAGGCGTAGCCGGGGGAGCCTTTGACAATTTGGTTCTGTCTAAATTGTACAGACCCGGTTCATTTGGTGTTTTGACCAAATCAGGAGGGCTCTCCAATGAGATCATTTGGATAGCCAGTCAATTTGCGGACGGGGTAACCACCGTGATTGGGATCGGCGGGGATGCCTATCCTGGGTCTGATTATGTGACCTACCTTGAAATGTTTGAGAAGGATTCCCAAACCAAGGCCGTTATTATCGTCGGCGAAATGGGGGGAGACTTAGAAGAAAAAGCCGCGCAGTGGTATAAAGCAAAAAAGCGCCGAATCCGATTAATCGGGGTCATTTCCGGGTTTTGCCAGGAGGTTTTACCCAAGGGAATGAAGTTCGGCCATGCCGGTGCGAAAGAGGGTGTTCAAGGTGAAGGGTCTGCACGAAGCAAAGCCGATGCCCTGAAAGATGCGGGTGCCCTTGTTCCCGCGACTTTTGGCGCACTGGGACCGGCCATTAAAGAGGTCTATAAAGAACTGATTGAAACCGGTGAGGTCAAATCTGAAGTGGAAATCGACATTTCCAAATTGCCGAAGCTTCCTATGACCGTGGACGAAGCCGTAAAGAGCGGGGAGGTATTTGTCCAACCGCTCATTAAATCCACCATCAGCGATGATCGTGGGGATGAGCCCCTTTATCAGGGTTATCCTGCCTCGGAGCTGATCAATAAGGGTTACCATATTCCTCACGTGATCGGGTTATTATGGAACAAGAAATTGGTTTCAACCCACGAGGCTGAAATCATCAAGCGGATTATTATGCTGTCCGCAGACCATGGGCCTTGTGTCAGCGGTGCCCTCACCACGGTTATTGCCGCATGTGCGGGAATCCAGATGGCCCAAGCGGTGGCTGCGGGCTTGATTATGATTGGTCCCCGTTTTGGTGGGGCAGTGACCGATGCAGGAAAATGGTTTACTTATGCGGTAAAGAATCAATTAACCCCTGAGGATTTCCTAACTTATATGAAGGCCAATGTGGGTCCTGTTCCGGGAATTGGCCATCGGGTCAAAAGCGTTCGAAACCCGGATAAGCGGGTTAAGGAGCTGGTGAGTTATGTGAAGAGCTTGGGAATTCCTGCCCCTCATTTGGATTTTGCCCTTCAATTGGAAAAAATAACAACGGCCAAGAAAGACACCTTAATCCTAAATGTGGATGGAACCATTGCGGCGATCCTGATTGATCTTGGTTTTCCCATTGAAAGCTTGAATGGCTTTTTTATTTTAGCTCGGACCATTGGTATGATCGGGCATTGGATTGATCAGAAACAGCAAGGGAGCCGTCTGATCAGACTATTTAATTATTTGGTCAACTATGCCAGCCCTAAAAAAAGAGAGGTTCCCCCGCTTCATTAGATGAAGGTTTTCAATCATCTAATGCAATCCGGTTTTCTTGGGTGTAAAAAGGAAGGGGTCTGGCGAGTGGTTTTCACCTTTTCACTCACGAACCATTTCCCAAAAAGGCTGGGAAGAGAAGGCTGATCAATGGCAAAAACAAGTCAAAAAGAAGAAACGAAAACGGTTCAGGTTGAAATCATGGGTAAACCTTACCATGTTCCGGAAGGAATTTCTGTGGTGCAGGCTTATTGGTATACCGGCCATGAACTCATCCGGGGAATCGGGTGCTTGGGAGGCGTCTGCGGTGCCTGCTCCACCGTATACCGAACACCGGGAAGTTACGAGCTGAAAACGGGTTTGGGATGCCAGATGTTGATCGAAGAGGGGATGTCCTTTTCCATAATGCCCAATACCCCCGTTCATCGGGCCGCTTACAAATTAGAGGAAATCAACGATCCCAAACAGGACCTGTTTAAATTTTTTCCGGAATCCTCCATGTGCCGGAATTGCAATGCGTGTACCGAAGCCTGCCCTCAAGGGATCAATGTGAGAGAGGGCCTTTGGAAAACGGTATTTGGTGATTTTGAAGGCGCATCCAATGAATTTATGAGTTGTGTGATGTGCGGTTTATGTGTTCCGGTGTGTATTGCGGACATTGCCTCCAACCAGGTGGGGCTTTATGCGCGACGGACCCATGGCGTTTTCTTTGCCAAACGCCCTGAGGGATTGGAACAGAGGATTCAGGAAATTTCTAAGGGGAAATACAATACGGAATGGAAAAAGGTCCTTGAAATGAGCGAAGAAGAAATAAAGTCTTATAGCCATGCGACCCGTTAATATCTGAAAACATGGAGGAAGAAAAGAAAAACAAAACCGTTTCTGTTGAAATTCAAGGAAAGACCTATCAAGTCCCCGAGGGAATATCGATTCTCCAAGCCTATTGGGCCAGTGGGCAAGAGCCCATCCACGGGGTTGGCTGTTTAGGGGGTGTGTGCGGGGCTTGTACGGTAACCCTCCGTTTAGGAAATCCTTCTCAAATGAAAACCGGGTTAGCTTGCCAGATTCCGGTTGAGGAGGGAATGTCTTTCAGCCTTTTCCCGATCGACATCCAACGAAAAGGAAAATACGGGTTTTCTGAATTGGAAAATCCTCGGAATGAGCTCCTTCGGATTTACCCTGAGACCAAAAGATGTGTCAGTTGCCGGGCGTGTACCAATGCCTGTCCCCAAGACATTAATGTGATGGATGGCGTTTTAAATGCCATCCGGGGGAACTTAGAACCGGTTTCAGAGAGTTTTTATAATTGTGTCATGTGCGGGCTTTGTGCCATGGTGTGTGATGTTGGGATAAAACCCCATTGGGTGGGGCTTTATTCAAGACGGGTGGTGGGCCAGGAAAATAGAGGAAGGGACCTTGAACTGCAGAAGCGAATTCAAGAGATTGAAGGAAGATTCTTTGATCCGGAATGGCAGAGGGTTCAATCTTTCAATGAGAGTGATTTTATGGAGTGGGCTTCCCGCGGGGAGACTTTAAGGTAATGATGAGTTTAGAAGAATCAAAGCAAAAGACTAATAAAAACAGAGAAAAACGGATCCAACAATCTTTTCCGGTGATGTCTCCCGCTGATAAAAATGAAGTGATACACCGGTACCACCCTGATTACAAGAAGGAGGCCTACCGGCCCATTCGAATCGGTCCCAATCAGGGAGACCCGTCTGTCCATGAATTAGTCGATATTCTGGAGGGGGAGAGTCCTGTTCCAGAAGAATTCAACGAACTGGTTCCTGATCACACCACCGATGTATTAATTATTGGAGGGGGTGGTGCGGGTGCAGCGGCTGCTTTAACAGCCCGGGCAAATGGGGCAAAGGTCCTATTGGCCACCAAACTGCGATTGGGGGATGCCAATACGGTTATGGCTGAAGGGGGGATGCAAGTTGCCGTGGGATCCGATGATTCACCTGTACGGCATTACCTAGATGCCATGGTTGGGGGTCACCTTAAGAATAACCCCGTGTTATTAAAAACGCTGGTTGAGGAAGGGCCATCGGCTACCCAGTGGTTGTTGGATCTCGGTGTTCAATTTGATCGTGAGGAGGGAGAGGGTTCTCTAAGGCTGAAGGGAGGGGGTGGAACATCGAAACCCCGGCTTTTAACCTGTAAGGATTATACCGGTTTGGAACTCATGCGCGTTCTCAAGGATTGCGTGATTAATGAGGATATACAGGTCGTAGAATTCTCCCCTGCAGTAGAGCTTCTTAGTGGAACAGATGGAAGGTGTACAGGGGCCCTATTGAAGAATTTGGATAATAACCAATGGATAGTGGTGCAGGCAAAAACCGTTATTATGGCAACCGGAGGGATTGGGCGTTTGCATATTCAGGGGTTTCCGACCAGTAATCACTTCGGTGCGACCGCCGATGGATTGGCCCTCACCTATCGTATTGGAGCAAGGCTTACTTTAGCCGACACCTTTCAGTACCACCCCACCGGGGCCATCTATCCTGACCAAATGGCAGGCACCCTCGTCACGGAAGGCATTCGATCCGCAGGCGCTCAGCTTTTAAATGTCCGTGGGGAGCGTTTTGTCAATGAGTTGGAAACCCGCGATGCGGTAGCTGCTTGCATCATTCGTGAGTGTGAGGAGGGGCGCGGAGTTGAGACCCCTGCCGGACGCAAAGGAGTTTGGTTGGATATGCCTTTGGTGGATTCGATAAATGGAAAGGATACATTGGAAACACGATTTCCAAATATGATCAAACAGTTCTCAAAGTATGCCATCGATATTCGAAAAGAACCTGTTCTGATTTATCCCACCCTGCATTATCAAAACGGGGGTGTCCAGATCGATGTGAATTGTCATTCCGGTGTGCAAAATCTTTTTGTGGCCGGAGAAGCATCGGGTGGAGTTCATGGACGGAACCGTTTAATGGGAAATTCCCTTTTGGATATTATCGTTTACGGGCGGAGAGCGGGAAAAGCCGCCGCCGAGCAAGCGGGGCAGATGAAACATGGGGAAATGACTTTAGGTCATTTAAAAAAATTCCGGGAAACGGCGAAGAAAGCCGGGATAGAAGCGAAGGTGACTTCCCCCAAGCTTTTTCCAGATTATGTCCGGCGAAATAAAGAAAAACCAAGCAGTTGACCTTAACCGTTCATAAGGAAAACCCATAATGAATATTCACGAATTTCAAGCAAAAGAACTTTTCTCACGCTTTGAGGTTCCTGTTCCAAAGGGCCGGGCGGTTTCCACCCCTCAGGAAGCAGAAGCTTGGGCGAAGGAATTGGGTGCATCGCCCTACGTGGTGAAAGCCCAAATTCACGCAGGGGGGCGTGGAAAAGCAGGGGGTGTGAAACTGACCAAAGAGAGGGGCCAGGTCAAAACCATTGCGGAAGGCCTTCTTGGAAAACCCCTGGTGACCCATCAAACAGGACCGGAAGGAAAACGGGTCAAACGGGTTTTGGTTGAGGAAGGCGTTGCCATCAAAAAAGAGTTTTACCTGAGCCTTTTGGTGGATCGGGAAACCGGGTTTCCGGTCATTGTTTCCAGCAGCGAAGGGGGAGTGGAAATTGAAGAAGTTGCAGCCCAGAAGCCCGAAAAAATTTTAAAGGAGTTTATCGATCCCGCGGTTGGGTTTCAGCCTTTTCAGGGACGAAACGTCGCTTTTCGTTTGGGTCTTCCAAAAGAGGCCATCGGCCCTTTTGTGAAGCTGTTGGGTCAGCTCTATCGGTTGTTTACAGAAAAAGGAGCTTCCTTGGTGGAAATTAATCCCCTGGTTTTGACCAATGAGAACAAGGTCATTGCGTTGGATGGAAAAATTTCCTTTGATGACAACGCTCTTTTCCAGCATGAGGATATTCGCGCTTACAGGGACTTCGATGAGGAGGATCCCTTGGAAATTCGCGCCTCGGAATTTGGACTCAATTATGTAAAGCTAGACGGGAATATCGGGTGTATGGTCAATGGCGCGGGATTAGCCATGGCCACCATGGATGTGATTAAGCTGGCGGGGGCGGAGCCGGCAAATTTTTTGGATGTTGGAGGCGGGGCTTCTAAGGAGACGGTGAAGCATGCATTTCAAATTCTACTTTCCGATCCCAATGTGAAAGGGGTTTTTGTTAATATTTTCGGGGGAATTGTCCGTTGTGAAAGAATTGCCGGTGGAATTATCGATGCGGCCAAGGAAGTTGAAGTGAAAGTTCCCCTGGTTGTTCGGTTGGAAGGAACCAATGCAAAAGAAGGAAAAGCTCTATTGGCCCAGTCGGGTTTAAATCTAGTGGTTGCTGATGATCTTTGGGAAGGGGCTAAGAAAATTGTAAAACTGCTCTCATCCTAATGGGAATAAGAGGAATCCTGTTATGAGTATTTTGGTCAATAAAGCAACAAAAGTCATTGTTCAGGGAATTACCGGAAAGGAAGGCTCTTTTCACACCAATGCCTGTGCTGCTTACGGAACCCAAATTGTGGGAGGGGTGACTCCTGGAAAAGGAGGAGTCGAATTTGAAGGTATACCGGTATTTAACACCGTGAAAGAAGCCGCTGAAGTGGTCCGTCCCGATGTATCTTTAATTTTTGTTCCCCCCGCATTTGCGGCAGATGCGATTCTCGAGGCGATCTCTTCCCAAATTCCCCTGGTGGTTTGCATTACCGAAGGAATTCCCGTTATGGATATGGTTCGCGTGAAACGAAAAATGTTTGGGAGTTCCACCCGTTTGATTGGACCGAACTGCCCGGGGATTATTACCCCAGAGGAGTGTAAAATCGGAATTATGCCGGGTTTTATTCATAAACGGGGAACTGTGGGTGTTATTTCTAGAAGCGGAACCTTAACCTACGAAGCGGTATGGCAGCTCACCCAGTTGGGGTTAGGTCAATCCACCTGTATTGGAATTGGTGGGGACCCGGTTCAGGGGACCAATTTCGTCGATCTTCTGGAGATGTTTGAGGCGGATCCCGATACCCGGGGTATTGTGATGATTGGAGAAATTGGTGGAGATGCGGAAGAAACCGCTGCCGAATATATTTCAAAATGTGTCAAGAAACCTATTATTGGATTTATTGCTGGGATGACCGCCCCCCCGGGACGGAGAATGGGACATGCCGGTGCAATTATTACCGGGGGAAAAGGAACGGCGGCCGGGAAAGTGGAAGCATTAGAGAGTGCTGGGGTAACCATGGTGAAAAACCCTGCAGTAATCGGAGAGGCCATGAAAAAGGTCTTTGATAAAAAAGGCTGATCTCAGTTGAACAAAAGGGCATTGATCTGGGAAAAGGTCTTTGTTAACAAAAAAACCATATACATTTTAAAATGAGGAGGAAAACCGATGAGTGAAATTCAAGTTGGGCAAACCGCCCCAGATTTTACATTGAAGGATCAGGACCAGAAAGAAGTCAAACTAAGTGATTTAAAGGGAAAAAAGAATGTGGTTCTGGCCTTTTATCCCCTGGATTGGTCGCCTGTTTGTACCAATGAAAACAAATGCTTAACCGATGACCTTCCCCAATTTGGATCTGCAAATACCGAGGTCCTTGGGATCAGTATTGATAGTGTTTATTCGCATAAGGCATGGGCGGATTCCCTTGGCATTAAACATAGACTCTTGAGTGATATGGGAGGAACGGTTGCCAAGAAGTATGGTATGTACATGGAGGACAAATATATTACAAAACGGGCCACGGTGGTGATTGATAAGGCCGGGACAGTTCAATTTGTTAAGATCCAGGAAATTACAACTGCCCGGGATGATAAGGAGATATTAGAGGCCCTTAAGAAACTCAACTAGAATCAAAAGTGTTGCGAGTGGAAAGCTTATCATTGCGGATGCCCTTTTTCCTTTTTAGGGGTTGCAAAGGGAGAGGGTGTCCGGTAATGATAATTTTTTACCCGTTTGTTTTGGTGGGGTTAAATTTATGTCAGAGACAGAACTTCTTCCCCGTGTCACCGATGAGAATTATAAGGATTTTATCCAATCCCCGGGGGCTTTAATTCTTTTCAAAATTGCCTCCTGTCAACAATGTGAAGAATTTGAGCCCATTGTTGAAAAAACCGCAAAAGAGTTCGGGGAGAAAATCCGTTTTGGGAAATCCCTCCTTCATGTTCCGGGGGCCTGCCGGGAAATTAAAAGGGAACACTTCTTTGAGTCTTTTCCAACCACGCATTTTTATAAAAATGGTTCTTTGGTTTATTCTTTTGAGGGGAAAATCACTCAGGAGGAATTTAAGGAACAATTATCAAAGCACTTGCTTTGACTTTTTTAAACCCGCCTTTAACGGGCTATCCTGATCCCTAATTAAGGGTATTCTGTTTTTTGCATAAACCCCATCTTCTGGAATTAGCCGGTTACTGAAAAACGGATCAACCTTTCCATTAATTTTCTTAATAAGCGAAAAAAATTTCCCAAAAGGATGGAGGGTTAAAACTGAAATTTTAAAATAACCAAATTAAATCAATAGATTAAATTCCATTTTGGATGGATTTTAAATAAATTTTATTGGCATTGAAATTGCCATATACAAAGCAGGAATGTTTCCTGAAGGTGCATTTTTTTCTTATTAAGGGGGCGATTCAGTGAGGTTAAGCCTTTTTTTAAATAAAGTTTTAAAAAGCAAAGGTTTTCAGTTTTTTTCTCTTATTTTGATTGTTCTTTTTCTTGGACCATGGGGCTGTGGTGGGGGGAGCGGGGGCGGGGATGACACTTCAAATTCAACCACCACAACGACACTACCCCCTGGCCCCCAACCGCCGAATCCAAGTGAGTCTTTTTCCATTATGGGAAGTGTAGTTAAAGGTCCCGTAGATAAGGGTTTAGTAAAAGTTTGGACCATTGCCCCGGATGGTAAGAGAGGGGCCAGCCCCATTGGTGAAGTACTAACCGATACCAACGGGAATTTTTCTTTATCCGTTGGAAATGCCACCGGTCTGATGGAATTGAATTTGAACAGTGGAAATTTTGTGGATGAAGTGACCGGTGATCCTTTGGACCTTGCAGGGCGAAATCCTCTGAGAAGCTGTTTAGATCAATTGAGTCCGGGGGGAGCAATAAATACGGTGGCCATTACACCTTATACTACACTGGGGTGTATTTTAGCCGATTTTAAAATTTTAGATGGCAATCCTGCCTCCTCCGCCATTGCCTCCGCCAATCAGGAAATGAGCAGTCAGCATATTCAGGTCTCCGGTTTGGATTTGAGCAACCTTAATATAACCAACATACTCCCCAATGTGTCTTTATCCAATCCCATTGATTTTACGGATCCATCAACACAATACGGTTTAATTATCCTGGGTCTGTCGCAACAGGCGTTTGATATTGACGCTGCCAATCCCGGATTTAGCAATTTTACGGTATTGGATTTGCTGGAGGCCCTTGAGCTGGATATTACGGATGGAACTTTTGACGGGAAGGTTCATGGTTCGCCAATAGAGTTGGTGAGTGGAAGCGGGGTGAATTTATCCCCTGATGCCTTAAAGGCAGACTTAACTAATTCCATCACTAACTTTCTGAGTTCAAACGTTCTTAATCCTCTTCCCTCAACCACCACCACGACGACATCGACCACCACCTCAACCACCACCACGACAATATCAGGTTCCACAACAACCACTTCTGCGACAACCACCTCAACCACCACCACGACTACATCGGGTTCCACAACAACTACTTCTGCAACAACCACTACGACCACTCTTCCCCCTAGCCCTCCTCCCCCAACGCCTAGTGAATCCTTTCTTATTATTCCCGGTTAATTCCCCGGGATTTGTTCCGATTGCTAATAACAAAAATTATCTTTTTTAATTTTACCAACTCTTAACGATTTTCCAGTTAAACTTTACATAAATTTAACCCCAACTTAATGAACCCTTCACAAAAAAAAGGTAGCATTTGGGTTGGTTTAAATTTCTGTAGATCGGATGGGATTTACTCCTGATCAGAGAATTCAACAGGTCTGCAGGGATTTATGTTTTATTCCCGTTTTGAAGCAGGTAATCTTTGGAGGGGTAAATTGAGTGAACTAATTGAAATTAAAGTGGTCTCTCCCAAGTCCTGTAAGGTCTCCGTCCCAAAAAAACTTTTAGAGGATTTAAACCGTCTGGTGAGTAACGATAAACTGAGCGAGTTTATAACCGAAGCTTTCCGGGCAGAGCTTAAAAAAATCCGCTTCCGGAAGGATATGGCAAAGTCCTCTCAAAAAGTTTTTTAAAAAATAAACGCCTCCATTTATCCACCATTTATTTTCTCTGAAGACCCTTATTCTATCCTTTCTTGGTTTTTTTAAAAAAAGTTGTCCCGTCATTGTCCAAGACACTCTATTTTCCGTTCTTTACCCTATCTTTACACATTCTATATTTTTTTTTATATCCCCCTTAATTTTAGTTTATAAACCCGGCGTATCTTGACAACCATATCAACAATAATCCATTCGGTTACTTTTTAGAAAGGAGGTGATTTTATGACAGGTTTAGGGGGGTTCTTTGAATATGGAATTGCAGCGTTGATAGGGACAGCCCTCATGGTTGGTTTTAGCATTTGGAGCCTGGTGAGAGGGGAATCTTAATGAAAGGGTGTGTTCAAACCAGTTTACCCCATCCGAAAAGGGGGTTACCAAAAAGGAGGATTTACCATGGAGCCAATGAATGGATTTTTTGAATACGGAATTGCGGCTGTATTGGGCGCGGTATTAATGATCGGGCTCAGCATTTGGTCCTTGGTTACCAGTGAAAACTAAGGGGACCCAAAATTTTATTCAAGGTTTAACCTAAACCTGACTTGAGGCAGAGAGAAGATGCCATAAGAGAGAGGAGGTGCAAAATGGAACCGATGAATGGATTTTTTGAGTATGGGATTGCTGCTATATTAGGTCTAGCCATGATGGTGGGGTTTGGTGTTTGGTCTTTGGTCAGGGATGAGATTTAAATTTTGCGTAGAATCCCTTTGAAATAAATTGATTTGACGGATGAATTGTATCACCATTCCCAATTTGAGATTTTGACCCACTGGTCTAGGTCTATCCGGTTTGAGTGTGGGTAAAAAGGGGATGGTTAAGTTTTCGAAAGGAGGGTTAAGAAGATGGAGTCTTTAATGCTTGCTTTTGTTCTGGTGGGAGCAGCCTTTGGAGCCATGGCACTTTCAGTTTATTATATAGCCAATGTTGATTTATAGCAGGTAAAAAATTTTTCAAAGAGGCTTAAAGTCAGAACGGAGGGCAATTGGGAAAAAAATCAGGAAAGAGGTTCAAAGGTTTTCAAATCCCGTCAACGGATAAACCTTAAGATTATTTACAAAGGAAAAGAAAGGAGCTAGAATGGCACTCATGGAACAAGCCCCTGAGGCTATGCATATGAAAAAGAAAAGTTTAGCCAACCCCATTTTGATTGTTGAAGATGACTCCAGTGTTTCTTCTCTGATTTCCAACACCTTACAAGCGGAAGGATTTCCGACCATCTGTGCAAAGGATGGTCCGGAGGGAATTGCTTTTTTCGAAAAACATGACCCTATTTTAATCATTCTGGATTTGGGCCTTCCGAAGGTGGATGGGTTCGAGGTCTGTCAGCATATCCGAAAACAGTCGAAAGTCCCTATCATTATGGTAACGGTTAAGGGGGATGAGTTTGAAAGGATCCTGGGGTTAACCATTGGAGCCGATGATTATATCACCAAGCCTTTTAGTACCCGGGAACTGACTGCGCGGGTAAAAGCCATTCTCCGCCGATGTGTTCCGACAGATCCGGGTTCTCGAAAAAAAATAAAATATTTGGACCTGGAGGTTGATTTTGAAAAATGTAAAGTCACCGTTAAAAACCAGGAAATCAAATTGACGGTCTATGAATTTGAAATCCTTCAAGCCTTGGCCAATTTGCCCGGGAGGGTTTTTTCTCGGGAACAACTCATTCAGAAAATTTATTCCTATGAAGATGTAAGTGTGGTTGACCGCGTGATTGATGTTCATATTGGAAATTTAAGGGCTAAGATTGAAGAGGATTCCTCCAATCCCATTTATATCAAAACGGTGAGAGGAATGGGATATAAGTTTGCAGATATAGAGGACGAATAAAAAGAGTTTTCCCGGTTGGCGAGTACTGGCTTTTTTTTAAAATTACTTCCCTCCTTCTTCCGAGAGGGGAAAGTGGTGTAAACTTTTTTCGCTCATCATATAGGCTTTTTGGTTCGTGTCCATCCTCCCCCTTTTTTCAGGATTTTTAATCTTCCTGATCCTTTCTTTAAACCGGATTCTTTCCTGTAAGCGGGTCGACCCTTCCTTGGTCATCTTCTTTTTTTTGATTTTCCAATTCCACCAAATTGAAATTTGACCTTCCCTGAAGATTTCTTGATTAACTGATTACCCCATCTTTAAAAATGTTTGATATATTTTTTCTTACCTCAAAGGGTCAATTGTTATTTACCGGAGAGGAAGAGGCCAAAAATACCAATGATACCATTTCAAACACGAAAAACGATATTACCATGGGCTCAAAGGTAAGGCGTTTTTTTTTAAAGAGGAAAGGATTCCAGTTATCGATTTTTTTTCCGTTCTGTTTGAAAGGAGGTGACCCCATGCTTGATTTCCATTGTCCTACTGTCCCAATGAATTTCTTTAAATACCTTTTGGAGTTAGAGGGAAAACTCGCCATGAGATATTTATATTATGTTTCCTTTTTGGATTTGGAATTGGATCACCCGGAAACAGATGAAACATTACCCCATGTTTGCCAGTTGATTCGGAAGAAAATTCGTGGAACGGACTTAATTGCCAGGAGAGACGACAAACGGTTTTGGGTTATTCTCCCGTTTGTTGAAGGGGAAGACGCTTTTTGTGTGGCTGAACGGGTAAGGGGATTTATTGAAAAAGATATTGATACGCCTAAATCCAAACCGGTTGATCGGACGGTGAGTATTGGAGGGGCCTGTTTCCCTACCCACTCTCCGGATATTGCACATTTATTGTGCACTGCAGATCGAATGCTTTTCCTTGCTAAAGCAAATGGGGGAAATAAAGTATCCTTTCCTGATCGTTAGGTTGGACCTTTGTTTGGAACCGGTAAATTTATCTAATGGTCGGTTTTTTTTGAAGCCTTCATTCAGGGACCCACCGGATAGATTTGTTTGTTTTTTATTTCTGATTAAATTGGATCCCCAAAAAGCCAATAAAATCATCAAAAAAGAGAATTCTCCCTAATTCAGATAGGGCATAGAAATCCCTATTCATAATATGTTAAAATTCCCTAACTAGTTGTTTCCCTTACTTAACTTCTATGGTTATATTTCTATATTCCAAAATTTCAAGGAAGGGATATGGTGCCCTTAAATTTAAAAGTTAAAAAGAGGTGGCTCAGAACGAAGATTGTGCTTTCCCTGCTGATAGTGGGTTTGATTCCGGTTTTGTTTGGATTGTTTATTACCTATTGGAATGGAACGCTGAAGTTGCGGGAATCGATGGGTGAGAACTTTAAGGGGTTGGCTTTGCAGGCCTCTCAAAAAACCGATTTGGTTATAGAAAGAGAAGTGGATAGTAAAAAACATCTGGCCACTACCATACAAATTAAAAAGGCCATTGAAAATTCCAATTTAGAAGCCCAGCAAATTGAGGGAATGCAAAAAACAAAAAATTTAAACCAGTTGGAAAGGCTGTGGAAAGAGGGAGATCCCTCCCTCAGAGAGGAAATACTTCATAATGACAGTTCCCGATATTTAAGAAATTATATGATGACCAAAAAGGAGAAATATATTGCCTTTTTTCTAACCAATGATCAAGGGACTTTGGTGGCAAGTGTTAATCCTTTACCTGATTTCATCAATGCAGAAAAGCCCTGGTGGAAGACGGCCTATAATGACGGGATTGGGAGGACCTATATAGGGGACCTTTATTTTAATGAAAAAGCTCAGGTTTGGGCTATCAATGTGGCGGTTCCCGTTATTGATGAAAAAAAGCAAAAGGTTAGTGGGATTTTAGTGGTGTTTCATAACATTCGGGCGTTGCTTGGGCCTCCAATTTTAGATATCCGGTTTGGAGAATCTGGGCATGCGATGCTCGTTGATTCCATAGGGCGTGTCCTCATTTGCCCCATCATGCCAACGGGAAAATTATTAAATGAGACCCTTGTTTCCAGAATAACCTCTCCCTTGCCGAATTGGGTTTTAGCGGATGATGATAGTCATGAGATGAGGGTGGAAAAAAATTCCATTATTGGTTTTGCCCCAGTGGTCAAAACCTCAGAAATTACCCAAAATTCCACTGGAATGACATGGCATAGTTTTATCAGAGAGAGATCGGATGAGCTCTATGCCCCTATCAATTCTCTACTTCAATCGGTGGCTTTTTCCGGAATTGCGCTAATTGTTTTTGTGGCCTTTATGGGTATTTTCCTTTCAAAAAAGTTGGCCAGACCCATACAGCTCTTGCATGATGGGGCAGAGAAGATTGCCAGTGGAAATTTAGATGTTCGGTTGGATATTCGAACCAATGATGAAATCGAACAACTGGCCAATGAGTTTAATAATATGGCGGTAAAACTAAAAGAATCCTATTCCAATTTGGAACAGAAGGTGGAACAACGAACCACACAGTTGTCTACCTTAAATCTTATTGCTACAACCACCAACCGTACCTTGGAGTTAAAGGCCCTTCTGGAAGGTACCCTGGATAAAGTAATGGAGGTAATGGATTTTCACGCGGGGGCCATTCGGCTTCGGGATGAGGCAACGGACAAACTGGTTTTGAAGGTGTCCCGGGGGTTACCCCGTGAGGTCATTGAGAAATATCAGGAGATTTCCATCGGAGAGATGTTTGCGGGGCAAACCGCCTTTGAAGGGCAACCCGTGGTGGTTGAGGACTTGAAAAAGACCCCAAAATCGGGAGGACCCTTCCAAAGTTTGGGAATGGTCACTGTGGTTGCCATTCCTCTGAAATCAAAGGACAGGGTGTTGGGAACATTAACCGGAGCCAGTCGAACTCCCCGTTCTTTTTCTCCCCAAGATATGGAATTGCTTTTGTCTATTGGGAGTCAACTGAGCATTGCCATTGAAAACGCCACCTTGTTCATACGGACGAAAGCCATGGTGGAGCAACTCCAGGAGGCGGACCGTTTTAAAACGGAATTTTTTTCCAATATTAGCCATCAATTGAGAACCCCGATGACTTCGATTATTGGTAATTCTGAATTCCTTTTAACCGGGAAAGGCGGTGATTTGAACCCAAAACAGAATGAATGTATTGAAAGTATTCAGGAGAGCGGAAAGCTTTTATTAAATGAAATTAATAATCTTCTGGATCTTTCCAGAATCAAAGCAGGGAAAATGGAAGTTAAACTTGGGGAGTTTTCTGTTGAAAAATTAGTGAAAAGATGCCGGGTAACCGTGGCTCCTTTGGCGGCGAAAAAAAAACAGAAAATAGAATTCCAAATCAAAACACAGGGAGAGGATTATAAATTTGAAGATGGGGAGTTAATGATTAATGCCGACCAGACCAAGGTTCAACAAATTCTTTTAAACCTTTTAAGTAACGCCATAAAATTTACACCTAAGAACGGGATCATTTCTATCCGGTCTTCTTCTTGTTTGTTAAAGGGAGAACCGGCTGTAGAAATATCGGTGATTGATAATGGAAAAGGAATAAGAAAAGAGGACCGGGAGAAAATTTTTGATGATTTTAAACAACTGGATTCCTCTGATGCTCGGGAGCATATGGGCAGCGGTTTGGGATTGCCCATTGCAAAAAAATATGTGGATATGCACGGCGGACAGATTTTTGTGGACAGTCAATTTGGGAGGGGAAGTACCTTTACGTTTATTTTGCCTAAACGAATCGCATCTGAAGAAGGGTTGCATATTAAGGCTTCGGAATTGGAGGCAACGGAAGTTATTCCTCAAATCCATAAAAACCCTATCACCGAACCCCAAAAAGGACGGAAAGAAGATTGGGTTGACCCTTTAACTGGTCTTTTTAATGAAAAATATCTCGAGGATTTTCTTCACCGAAACGAATTTAAATCCAAGGAAGGAAAAGAGCCTTTGGCTCTGGTTTTTACACGCATTCGGCATTTTAAAAACTTTAATAAAAGGAGAGGAAAAGAAGTTGGGGATGAAACCATCAAAGGGGTTGCTCGAATCTTTCAGGAGAATTTAAAAGGAAGAGACCTCCTTTGCCGTTGCTATGGAAGTACCTTTGGAATCATGCTGGATGGAACGGATAAAGAAAATGCCATTGGGGTGGGGAAAAAGTTAAAAGGATTGGTGGAAGATACACATGGTGTTTTAATGGAAGGTAAAAACAAAGAGCCTATTTTTTTAAATGTGGTGGTTTCTTCCTATCCCAATGAATTTTTGACTCCCCACAGTATCCTTAGCCAAGGGGTGCAAGCTTTAAATGAGGCTGAACAAAAAAGCAGGGATGACATCATCACCCTTTAGCCATTTGAATTGTTTTTTCTTCTTTCTTTTTTCTTGTCTAACTCCTTTCGGAGAAAAATTTATTCACACCCCTTCAAACCCTATGGGGACGCCTACCCGCTGGTTTTTTGGTTCCTAAAATACTTACCTTATTGAAATATAATACTTATTTTTAAAAACTTTTACCTTTTTAAGATCTAATCCTTACAATCTTTACGGTTTCCTTGTAAAGCCTTAATGATACCCGGGTATCTTTTTAATAGAGTCAAAATCGGGGATCTTGTAAGCAACTGTCTTAAAAGTCAAGGGGAGATTATAAAATTAGTTTTCCACGGGGTTCCATGTTTCAACATAGCATTCAGAATGACCAACAATTTTCTCATACAAGCGGTAAGGGCCACGTTTTTAGCTTTTCCCGCTA
>DASWJH010000037.1 GCA_036397255.1 Nitrospiria bacterium | reverse complement strand
ATTTCGATGGAATCTTTATGTACATCCAAACCAACGATCGTGATAGAATCTTTCATGACCTGCCCTCCTTGTTTTTGGCCCTGTATTGGGTGGAACAACTCTCCCAATATAACCCATGTTGACAAGGGGCAGGTCTTTTTTTTTTAACTGTCAACCATTATGTCTAGTCTTTTCAAGCGGTTCCTTGGGTCCTGGATACCCGCTTTCGCGGGTATGACGACTTTTTACGAGTGCATCAGGTTTGGCTTATTTGCTTTTTAAAAAAAGTGGGCAAATTTCGTTTTGCCTCACCTTGGACCTGACCGGAATTCCGGTGACACCATACTGAATTCGTCTCTATTTTTCAGGCGGGCGCGACGATGGGATGGTAGGGGGCACGGCACGCTGTGCCCCTACGATGGGACGAGGAAACCGAGAATCCGAATACAAAAACGTGACCCATCAACGTAGGGATTCAAAATTTTGAACCCGTACCAGTATATTTGTGTGTAGTCGTGGTACCGGTGCCGCCTGCTGGAGCAATTTCGACAAATCGCAAATGACTTAGGCAACGGCTCATCAGGAGAAAAAACAAATAATGAAAGTGGAGATAAGTTTAGCTGATTGGCTTTTGAGAGCAGAAAACGGGCCAGATTTTCTGCGCCTTGCAAATGCCCTCTCAGCCCTGTATCCTAAAGATAGTAAAGAGAATCGGCTCTTGGATGCGATGTTGCTGGCGCTGCCACGGGGGTAAATGAATGCGATTGAAACTGTATCTGGACACGTCGGTCTTGGGAGCGGTCTGTGACCCCGGACCGGAAGAAAGACTTGCAGCGACCCACAGACTCCTTGGAGGCTTGGCCAAAGAATTATGGGATGGGTATATTTCGACACTTGTTCTTGAAGAGGTGGAGAGAGCGCCGAAAAACATCCGAGATAAAATTATTCGTGAAATCGAAAAAACTCAATTCGCGGTACTGGAAGAGACCCAAGAAAGCTTGGCCCTGGCCCGGGCTTACGTGGCGGCTGGTGCGATTCCGACCGATTATGAGGACGACGCACGGCATATCGCGGTAGCCACCGTCAGCGATATTCGAACCATTGTTTCATGGAACTTTCGGCATATGGTCAACATTGAGCGAAAGCGCATGATCAACAGTGTGAACCTGCGGGAGGACGTTCCGCTGATTGATATTGTTTCGCCGTGGGAGGTGAGTTATGAAGAAGCGTGAAAGCGAGAAAGAAGATTGGAAAACACCTTCCTTAGACTGGATTCATCGGGTCCGTCGCGAACGGCAGTCGGAACGAGCAGGACGGCCACCTCGGCCATTGTCCCAGGAAGAATCGGAAAAGTTGTCAAAGAAGTACGGCCTTAAATTGGTAAGAAAGACACAGGTAGACCGGTAACTGCATGGAACCCTGGTATAGAATTGTCACGCCCTCCTGAAAGAGGCTGTGCATGCCCCGGGATTATAAAATCAGTCTAAAAGACCCGCAGAAATAATAAAGAACCATTGAGCGACGATGGGATGGTAGGGTCGCGGTGCGCCGTTCGCCTACTGGAACGAGGACACCGGGAATTCGAATACGGTAGGGGTTTGATTCATCAAACCCGGAATGTAGGGGCTGCAATACGCCCTACAGTATCCGAAAGGGCTTTGCCCGATGATGCCGGTTCGATAATGTCTCGGTCATGGTCCCGCTGCTGCTTGGAGGAAAAAAAGTAATACCCTTAAGAAAACGTAATAAAGAGGGTAATAATGAGTTCCTCGGGGATTGTTCAAAAACCCTGGAACCACTGTAACGTCATGCCTGCCTTCGGCGCATGTAAACCTCCTTGCCTGGCCAGAAAACAGGCGTGACGCCTGTCTGCGCCTGACTGTGCGGAAGTCTTAAACGCAGACAGTTGTTGAAACGCACAGGCAGATGGGATGAGCTACCTGCCTGCGCGACGCGCAAGCAGAGGTACAAGTTTTGTGTCATAATTCATGTTCTCTGTTAAGTTTGCCCCAAAAATTGTAGTTCGAAAATAGCAGGCTACAATTGATTGAAATTTTTACTATAAATTAAGATGCTGGTCTTCGTTGACGAATCAGGGGATTCCGGCCTGAAGATTGGGGAAGGGTCCACTTCGCACTTTGTTGTTGCTCTGGTGGTATTTGAGGATAACGAAGAAGCTGAGGCGGCGGATCAACGGATTTCTTTGTTGCGAAGAGAGCTGAGGCTACATCCAGGATTTGAATTTCATTTTAATAAATGCCATCCGGGAATAAGGAAAGCGTTTTTGAATGCAATAACACCATACAATTTTTTCTATTTTGGTATCGTTATAAATAAGGCTAAATTATATGGAGAAGGCTTTCGATACCAAGAACCTTTTTATAAATACGTCAGTAGCTTGGTCTTTGAAAATGCAAAGCCTCACTTGGATGATGCCACCGTGATATTTGATGGAAGCGGTAGTAAAGGTTTTCGGAGACAACTGGAAGTTTACTTGAAAAAAAGGGTCAATACACCTCAGGCCACCAGGAAAATACGGAAGGTTAAAATTCAGGATTCTGCAAGAAACAACCTCATTCAACTTGCTGATATGATATGTGGGGCGATTGGGCGAAGCACGAGGAAGGACAAGAAGGACTCTCAGAGCTATAGGAAGATGATTAAAGCCAGGGAAATTTATGTACAAACATGGCCCAAATAAATCGGCCTGAATCCTAGCCCCGGAGGGCACGCACACCATACGGTGACAGTTCGGATTCAGGCCATTTCCAATTAACAATGATACACAGATGTGTGTACATTGTCAACATTGTAAAGACATACAATTATTTTAAATATCAATAGGTTAGATTGAATTGAGGGGTTTTGTAATTGTTTTGAAGCTCTATGATTAGGGGCGCAGGATAATACAAAAAGTGTATAAGTTCACTAAAATTGCATTTTTGGAGATCCAATGAGCCCTTCCCAAATCGTCCAAAAACTCCTGCCTGCATGCAAGCATGCGCAGACAAGCTGGAACTCTGCCTGCCTCGGTATGCTCGGCGCGGATAAATCTTCCTGCTTGCGCGCCGCGCGCAGGCAAGCGGCGATTTGTTTGGAATGGTATGGCATCCGGTAGTATAGTTTGTGCGTCGTATTTCACGTGATGTATGAATTTTCGCACTCGTAGTGTAGTTTATCCGAAAGGTCTTCGCCCGATGATGACGCTTCGACAGTTGGCTTCGAAACCCGAAACGCTTCCGGTTGCCACATCGTGGTATCTCGCCGACTTGGGCGAGGCGCGGGGGCGACAGGAGCTTTTCACCAAACAGTCCCCACAGCGGCTCAAGGTCTTGCGGGAGCATGCGTTGATCGAAAGCGCCGTCTCGTCGAACCGCATCGAGGGGGTCGTGGTGGATCAGGCCCGGATCGGCACGATCGTGTTCGGAAAATCTCGGTTGCGGGATCGCAACGAAGAAGAAGTCCGGGGCTATCGAAATGCCCTGAAACTCATCCACGAACAGGCTGCGAGCCTTCCCGTTTCAGAAAAAGCAATTCGAGAGCTTCATCGCCTGATCCGCGGCGAAATCGGGGACGGGGGACACTATAAAAAAATAAATAGTGACATCATCGAGAAATATCCCGATGGTCGTCAACGGGTGCGTTCCAAGACGGTGGAGGCGGCCCGAGTGGCGGAATCGATGCGGGAGATGATCGAACTCTGGAACCGCTCGTTGGATGAGCGATGGGTCCACCCCCTGATCAGCATGGCGGCGTTTAACCTCGATTTTCTCTGTATCCATCCGTTTCGGGACGGCAACGGGCGTGTCTCACGACTGTTGCTCTTGCTCCAGTGCAGGGCCCGGGGTCGGACCAAGGTAAGAGATTGAAATATTTATAAAAGAAGTAAATAATGGGGGCCAAATTTGGCTTAACCGGATCTTTTTGGGGTTAAAAAGGGTGTTGTAAGGAATCCGCTTTATACTCCCTTTACTCTTAAAAGCGTTTCTCAGTATAATTGGCTTACACTTCGGATTGAACCAAAACATATGCAATTATCTTTTGGGATCGAGGCTTCGGCTTCGGTTCCCATAACCGAGTCCAAGGTGTTCCAGAGTGCACCTTGGGCTTCTTGTTTTCCAGGCATTCTTAATAACTTTTCATCGAGGGTTTTATTCATCCATGTGGTTTCTCTATCTGGATGAGAGCGGAGATTTAGGCTTTGACTTTTTCGGAAAGAGGCCCTCACGGTTCTTCACGGTTGCAATAATGGCCGTGGATGGGATTGAGGAAAACAGGAAAATCATTAAAGCGGTAAGGAAAACAATTCGGAGGAAGTTTCCGATAAAACGGGATGTAGAGTTGAAAGGAGTACGGACCCGTATAGAAATCAAACAGTATTTTTATAGCCTGATTCGGCCTGTGAGGTTCAGCATTTACGCCCTTACTTTGAATAAGCGGCGTGTCTATGATGAGTTGGCGACCCAAAAAGACCGTGTTTACAATTTTATTTCCAGGAAGGTTCTCGATCAATTCCCATTTGAGGATGCGGAGACGAGAATTCAGCTTTACCTGGACCGGTGCAAAAGCAAATTAGAGGTCAGGGAGTTCAACAGTTATCTTGAAAGGCAACTTAAAAGCAGAATTGACCCGCGCGTTCCCTTGAGTATCGATCATGCCGATTCGTCGGATAATCCGGGTTTACAGGTTATTGATCTGTTCGCGTGGGGTATTTTTCGAAAGTATGAAAAGAAAGATTCAGAATGGTTCGAAGTGTTCAAGGAGAAGGTGAGGTATGACGAGCGGTACCTTTAGACAATAAGAAAGAGCGCGCCTGATAGGTTCGTTGCCCTCTGGCTTGGCCAACCAATGGAAGGGAACACCAGAGGAACCTACCTCGGTCTTACCGCTCGATTTAAATATACTTCATAGGGGTCAGTGGTGTCAACTAATCATGGGAAAAACTTTTGAGTATCTGAATATGCCTCATTTTCATTGTCCAATGCGGGCTAGCTGGGTTGTCCTTAGTTTTTCATCAACTGCCCGGTCGAGGCGGACCAAGATAAGGGATTGAAGTATTTATATAAGAATTAAAAAATGGCCCAAAAAATAGGCTTAAACGGGTCTTTTTGGGGTTAAAACTTGTCACAACTTTTAGATTTAATTTCCCTTCATTAAATTGCAATCCTCCTTTCCTTAGATTCCCATTAAAAATATTTGGTTTTCCCTCCAGACTTATCCAAGTTTTTGTGTCTATAAAAATTTACTGGGATAATTGAAATTAGTTTCAGCGAACGATTCTGTCCCCCGCTAGTTGATTCTAACCATAAAAGGCGAAGATCATCTTATTATAATTGTTTGTCCGGTTTCCTCATGAACGAGGCTATATCCCAGTGGCAAGGCTAACTATGAAAGTGATTCCATCGAAGGGGGCAATGATTAACTTGCCTTTAATTCTTTCTGAATCCTTTCGGAAAGAAATATTTTCAGGAGAGATTGGTAGGGGACATCCCGTTTGTTGGCCAGAAGCTTCAGCTCCTCGAGCATCGATTCCGGAAGCCTTAAGGAAATGGTTTTTATGGAGGGCTTGAGGTTGGGAAGCACAGCCCTTTTTCCCTTTTTCCAATCGACAAACTCGGTTGAGTCATGGGTTGCCCAAAACTCCCCTTCCTCATCTTCGCTCTTGAATTTAGGAACTTTCTTCTTCATAAGATTTGTACACCTTCCTTTCTTTGTGATTCACGTTCCTTGCCGAAATGACACGGATTTTGTCCCTTCGAACGGTAAAGACATTAAATAAAAGTCTGCCCGAATCCGAATGACCAAGGCTGTAATAACGGGACTCTTTCTCTGAATGTTTTGTGTCGTCCTTAACGATGAGGGGCCGATTGAAAAATCCTTCTTCGCACTCAGAGGGGGTGACCCTGTGCTTTTGCCAAATTTTCTCTGAATTATGTTTATCCCATTCAAATCCAATGCACTTTGAAAGGACATCGAAATGATCCATTAAAACTGAAGTATATGATCATCATATACTTCAGTCAATGAAGAAATTAAAGCGAGCCCGGCAAACCCGGGGTCGGACCAAGGTAGGAATTGAATTATTTATAAAAGAAGTAAATAATGGGGGCCAAATTTGGGCTTAAACAGATCTTTTTGGGGTTAAAAAGCGCGTTTTAAGGAATCCGTATGTCCAGGGCCAACCGACATTATATTAATCCCCAATGTGTCTGGATTATCACCCACCGGTGTCATATAAAAAATTTCTTCTCAAATTTGCCAAGGACAAAAAAATGAAATTCGAAAGCCGGGATTCCTCTTACAGCCATCTTTTTGCGGGTAAAAAGGAGGTTCCAAGCCACAAAAACGCCCATATTTTAGATGCTTAATCTTTCATATCAAACACTTAGCTTGGTCCGACCCTCCCCCATGGATCTTAGGTAGGCTTTTCCTGGCTTTCTAAGTATCGTAGTATGACACTCATAAATTCTTTGGCCTGTCCAATTGTTTCGCTTGCGGCTTTTTCTGAAACATGGACACCAACCGCGTAATCGCCAACGGCTCTTTTATCGTAGGCACTCTTCAGATACCGGTGATACTTTGTATCCACCAGCCCCGTTTTTGTAAAGTGCTGGCCAAACGCCCCGATGACTGCGCTATGCTTTGAATAGGTCAGCCCTTTTCCCAGAAGTGCAGCCTCGGAAAGATAGAACATGGCATAGTAGGCTCGGGCGGCAGCAAAGCCATAAAACTTATGTTGGAACAGAACTTCTGCCGCATCTAGGCTCTCACGGGACTTTGAGACCAGTTCATTAAGCTCTGGCCTCATGGGACCAGCATCCCTTCGCGCCGGACATTCAGCAGAAATGGCGTCTGCCGTTCCTGATAGTCTCTTTCCGACATCGGAAAGACCGAAACGACGATATCATGTTCCAGAGAAATTTGGCTGGTGAGATCCTCGATCTTTTCGAACTCAGACCAAAAGTCACGACACTCATCCAGGATGAGCAGGACATCAATATCCGATCCTGCGATGGCCTCGCCCCTTGCATGTGAGCCATACAGGATCAGTTTCCGAAGGCGAGCCCCATATATCTTGTCGAGACGATGTTTTAATTTACTAACAATGAATTGGATCTTGGTATCCATAGAAGGCAATCCCACACATCTTTTTGCCGCCCAGCTTACAAGATAACGCTCATTATAACATACACCCATAATGGGGCAAACGAAAAACGAGAAAAAGAGATGACGAGCACGATTTCCAGCTACAGAAAAACAAATACTCCCAAGCTGCCGAACCTTTTGGTGCCGCTCTTCCGTGGATTCTATCAGAAATACCGGAAGGTCTGGCTGGAATTAGATAACCTCGAACATTTTGTTGTGGGCCCGGACAGGGCTGAGGCCCGCAACCTCCCGCCAGGTCTTCTCCACGAGTTCTTCGGATAAAGGTCCCATGCCGTCCCCTATTCCGGATAGAATCGGATACGGAATGATCACACTTTATTGCTCTACCATCAAATGGGTGATTTCTGTATAATGTCAGGCCAGCCAAGGAGGTTCTAAATCGTGGCCTATTTTGCGGGCACGGGCTGCCCCTGCGGAAGCGGAAAAATATTCAATGAATGCTGCCTCATCAGAAATGATACGGCCTCGCCCTTAAATGAACTCAAATCTTACATTCAATCCGCCCTCGGCAAAAGGACGTTTCCGTCCATTGAGGCGTTAAATACCGAGCTGGACTGGATCATGAGGGACCGCAATACGACACCGGTCGAGGCTTTCTCAGGGCTATCCAAAGAGCAGATGTTCCGTTTCTTATATTTTCCCTTTGAAAGCAGCTCCCTGATCGAGTTCTCCCCTAATATCAAGAGCTTTGCTGAATCATCTTTCATTAAGCTTTTTTTGTTTCTCATCCGCCAATGCAATAAAAGTAAGGGCTTGAAATCGACCATCAAGGGAAACCTTCCGCGCAATCTTTGCAGAGACGCTGCGCTTGAGTACTTCGGAGAAGAAGAATCCAGAGAGCGATTGAAATACTTTAGGATAATGACCGAAGCGGATTTCATGGAGTTGCACACGGTACGCATCGTTGCTGGGATGGCTGGTTTTATCAGGAAAGCCAGGGGCAAGTTCATACTAACAAAAGCGGGTCAGGAGGTTTCGCACAAGGGCATGAATGGAAAAGCGGTCATCGAGCTTCTCAAGGCATACACGCGGAAATTCAATTGGGGCTTTAATGACCGCTATCCGGAACTTCACATTGTACAGAACTCTTTTCTCTATACCCTCTTTGTGCTTCAGAAATACGGAGATATCTTAAGGCCCTGCTCATTTTACGAGGATCTGTTTATCAAGGCCTTTCCCAACGCAATCGATGAAGCGCCTGAGACTCCTTTTTCCTCAAAGGAAGGGTGGTCAGAAGATGTTATGCGATAAGGTGCCTTGTTAGATTTGCCTGCTTCTGGGGTTTTGCTCAGGGAAATATATCCCGCAGCGACTTTACCGTCAAAAATTTCGAGCTTAGGAAAACTTCGCTTCTCGACGAACTGGTGCATTTTCATATTGGGGGAAATTGATGGATCAGATAAGTGTTGACAAATTTATCACCGTCCTTGATGAGGCTTTAAAGAGATTTGAAAGGCCTGGCAGGCGGGATCGAAGCGGCTATAAAAAGACGCTCGAAGAGCAGTATCTCCTTGCAAAGCGGGTCTATGAGTTCATTTTGAAAGCCGACGGCACACCGGACAAGGATTTGTTCGACGAGATCGTGCAGAAGGCAGAATTTGACTTTACCGGATGGCTGGTGGGTCTTCCTCTTTCGCTGAATGACCATGGAGGATTGATCGATGAGGCGGTTGAAGTAGGCAGTCTTTTTGCCGAGATTCATTCTCCGGACAATTTTCTTGGCGATATGGGAATTATACTCGCAGAGGCCGGAAGGCGAGAGGAGGCCCTTAAAAGGATAACCGAGAACCTCGAGCGGTTTGATGACGATGTTTGGGTGATGATTAAATCGGGCGATGCCTTTTGTGCATTAAAAGAGACCGAAAGGGCGATTGAGCTCTATAACCGCGCATACGCTTTAAGGGATCCACTCAGTTATGACAGGGAGGGGGTGCTTGAACGCCTTATTCCCCTGCTCAGGGAGCTTGGCAGAGATGAGGAGGCAGATTCCCTGGCCAAAAGGGAGGAAAAAGCCCGGGAAGAAGAATACAAAAGCTTTGATACCGACCCTTCCGTCACGAAAACGCCGGTCGAGCCCAAAAGGATGCCTGCGAAGTCCTTAAAAGTCGGGAGGAACCAACCCTGCCCCTGCGGAAGCGGGAAGAAATACAAGAAGTGCTGCTGGATATAATTTAATTTAACGGACACAGGGTGACTGTCAGATAAAATCTTGACCGTTACCCAATCATATCAAATAAAACCTCAAAAACAGGGGGCTCCAATGCCTCTATATTGCTTCTCCACCGGTCCTTGCGCCCCCCCGCATCCAATCACTAATTTTATATCTTAAAATAAAAGGCCACTGAAGAGTGGCCTTTTTTATTTCTCATCTCCTTTTCCCAATTAATCCTACCGGAATAAGTTTAAAGAGACAGAAAATTGGCTTTTTAATCCATTTTCGGACAAAATTTACCTTTATATTAATTGATAAAAGATAAAAACTTACCTCTTCACAGAGACAACATGTCAAATTTCTGCCTATTTCCTATTGACTTTTTTTGACATTCCCCTTATATTCAAAAAAAATTGCTTAGTGTTTAATCAATGTATATTGAAACTTTAAGGGACTCTAAAATAAAATGATTACTAAAAAACTTAAAGAAAAAAGAAAGGTCGGTCGTCCCAGGAAGGAAGGAAGCGAAAACCTTACGGAAAGAGAAATTGAGGTTTTAAAGCTTCTAGCAAACGGGAATACCGTCAAAACCGTGGCATCACAATTAAATATCAGCACCAAAACCGTTGACACCCACACAGTAAGACTCATGCGGAAAATCAAAGTACGAAACCGTGTGGGTCTTGTGAAATATGCCCTTCGTGAAAAGTTAATCCTTCTTGAGGATTAACTTTTTTGAACAGGTGTTTTTACATCCCTTTCTAAATGAAACCACTCCGTTTCCCAAATTAAAAGGGAATGAGGAAGGGAATTTTCCACTCAAACCAAAAAAATCTCGCTACAATCTTCATTTTCTAAAAAAATCCCCTTTGTGTTTAAACCAAAAAACCCCTCCATAAACCAAATGATCTTGTGGTGCATTCTACAAATCACTTGAATATTTCATAAATCATTTAAGCCATTACCGCAACAGGCGGTGATTTTTGACCCCTGGATTCCCGCTTCCGCGGGAATGACGGAAGGGGATTGGAATGGTGGGAGGGAGAGGGATTGGTGGGGAAAGCGGAAATGATAGCCTTTATTATTTTAAAATAGCTATAAGGAACAACACGAGATGGGTTTAAATTACAGGACAAACACTTGAGCCCATCTAAAGTTTGGCAAGATGGGCTTTGGCCTGGGGAGCCATTTCTCCATTGGGAACCTTGGCGAGGTATTCTTTAAATTTATCCTTGGCCTTTTCATCCTCACCCAATTTCAAAAAACTTTTTCCTATTTGATATAGAGCCGCGTTAAATTGCGGATTCATTTTTAATGTCTTTTCAAAGGATTCTATAGCTTTTGGGTAATCACCCTGGTCAAATAAAACAAGACCGATGTTATATCGGGCCATAAAAAAGATGGGAAAGGCATCCAGAACCTGGTTGTAGGCCACATACGCTTTTTCCAAATTACCCAGTTCCTGGTAGGCTCTGGCCATATGATAGTAAATGGCAAATTTTTCACCCCCTGTTGCCAAGGCCTTTTTGAAAAAACGGACGGCATCTTCAAATTGCCTTTGGTTCAAATAAATTTCTGCAATTTTAACATTCACATCCGATGTATACGGATTTAGATGGGTGGCCTTTCTATAGGCTTGTAGGGCATCCTCGGACTTTGCCAACATAGAATAGGCTTTTCCAAGCCGGTAATACCCTTCGGCTAAATTGGAATTCAAATGAACAGCCTGCTTAAACTCCTTAATGGCCTCTTCAAAGTCTCTGAGTTCAAATAAGACAACCCCCTTTTGAAAGTGGGCCATAAACATAGTGGGATTGATTTCAAGGGTTTTATTAAAAGCGGATAGGGCTTTTTGATGTTCTTCCATTTCAATATAAATCAAACCGATTTTATAGTGAAAATAGGAGCCCTCGACTCCTTTTTTAAGTCCTTTTTGATAGGTTTGAATGGCCTGGAGATAATCTTCCTTCCCACGGAAAGAGTCGGCCAGGTATTCATAAACTTCCTCTCCGGATGGGTCAACCCTCTTGGCTTCTTGAAAAGACGCAATCGAAGAATCCCAATCCTGAAGGAGCTGATAGGCCAAACCCAAACGAACGTGTGCAAGGGAGCTTTTTGGCTTTAAGTGCACCGCTTTTTTAAACTCTACAATGGCTTCTTCAGTTCGTCCTATTTTAAAGTAGACCTCCCCCAATCCCAAATGGGCCTCAAAAGAGTCTGGATCCTTTGATATGTGCTTCTCATAAGTTTCAAGCGCCTCCTCAAAATTGCCTAACTCTTGGGCCTGTCGTGCAATCTGAATTGGTTTTTCCACAGGTTGGGTTGCGAAAATTATCGTTTGGGTTCCTGACCCTAAAACAACAAGAGCAATCCATATACTGATAGAACGAACATTCATTTTGGTCTCCGGTATGGGTGTTTCGATAATTGGAATTTAAAGAAATTGATGTCTATAATATAGTTCGGTTTTTTTTCACCTTTAGTTTAACAGGAAATCAAAATTCCACCAGTTTGGCATATTTTGTCAGGACCTCGGAAAACAAAAACACTCTTTACCCTAAGCGGGTATTACAAAATTTTTAATTTTAAAAACTATTTATAAAACCCTTAAAGATGAAGATGGTTCAAAAGGTAAATTTTATTTGCAAAATCCCATAGGGAAGGATCCCTTAAGAGGTTTTGCAAAAAATCGAAATAGATTTGCTACCCTTTTGTTATTTTCTGCCTTTCTAAGGCCCCTCTAAAAATTCCTTATGGGCTACTTTTTTCTAATAACTTTATAACCTCCGCCTTTTTTCTTTCCCGGGCATAATCCAAAGCGGTTTTCCCGTCAAAATCCTTCGCGGATAATTTAGCCCCTAAATTTAAAAGCGCTTTCACGACCTCCTTTTGACCCTCAAAGGATGCACGCATTAAAGCCGTCCAGCCGTCCTCGGTAGCAGTATTCACATCTGCGCCATTTTTCAGTAAGGCCTCAGCAATTCTTTTATTGCCACTTGCGAAAGCCATATACAAAGCCGTTCTTCCCAGCCTTGATTTGGAATTCACATCCGCTCCTTTTTCTATTAAAACAAGGACAACTTCAAAGTGCCCTTGTTCAGACGCCATATACAGGGGTGTCTCTTTGGTCTTCGTTTTTGCTTCTAAATCAGCACCATGTTCAACCAAAATTTCTACCACCTCCCTGTCTCCAAAATAAGACGCCAGATGAAGTGAATTCCATTTTAATACAGGGTCCACGATGGTATCGGGGTTGGTTCCTTTTAAGAGTAACGCCTTTATTTTTTGAACATCTCTCTGAAAAGAGGCCTTTCTCAACTCTTTGTCATCACCCGCAAAGGATATAAAGGGAATCAATATCCAAGAAAAAAAAATGAGAAAACACCAGAGTGCCTGCCTTTTGTTCTTACATTTCATAGGGAACTCGTTTGAAAAATAATATCATGCTGAACCCTAAAAACCAAACGACCGTTAGCCTATTGAATCCTTACCCCTCTTTTAAAGAGGTCCCAGCAGAAAAAAAAGGTTATATAAAAAAGGAAAATATTTTTAACCGAATCCTCCCTAAACCTTTAAATGATGTTGAATCCTGTGGATTCCCACCTTGAATTAACCATTCCCACAGGGTAATATTGCTTTTTTATGAATCGGTATTCCAAAAAATAAATTTGTTTTCAATTAAAGCTGAGGAGAAAATGAAAAAAACGGACCGTATTCGAGTTTTTGGTTGCCTGCTTTTAATTTCTAACCTGTTTGGGTCAATGGCTTGGACGGACCGTTCTTGGGCAGCTGTGACCTTCATCGATGCTTTAACCAAAGGGAAAATCTCAATGGATCTGAGATATCGCTATGAATTCGTCGATGAGGATGATGAAGATGATAAAATTATTCTTAAAAATGCCCAGGCGTCCACACTGAGAACCCGGTTGGGTTATGAAACCGAAAATTACTCTGGTTTTGGGGCATTGATTGAGTTTGAAAATGTCGCAGTCATCGGAAGCAACCGGTTTAATGACACCGTAAATGGGAGAACCGAATTCCCTATTGTCGCCGAACCGCCTGATACTGAGATCAATCAGGCTTTTCTGAGCTATCAGCCCCAAGTCACCACATGGGTACGGTATGGGAGACAACGTATCACCATTGATAATCAGCGTTTTGTGGGAAATGTGGGATGGCAGCAAAATGAGCAAACCTTCGATGCCCTTTCCATTGTGACCCAGGCCCTCCCCCAAACCCAAGGCACCTATGTTTACCTGACCAACGTCAATCGGGTTTTTGGTGAAAATCACCCCACTAGCAGTGATTTGGGGATGGAAACTCACCTCATTAACCTGGCCTTAATTGGTCCCGAAGAAGGTTCTTTAACCGGATACGCCTATTTATTAGATTTTGATGATACCCCCTTAGCCTCTACAAAAACCTTTGGTGTCCGACTTCAGGGCTCCCAAAAAGTGAACCAAAAGGCCAAAATTATATATACCGCTGAATATGCGGACCAAAGCGAATATGCAGATGGGGCAAGCAGTAACGACGCTTCATATTATCTGGGAGAATTGGGGTGGGTGTTTGATACCTCAACTTTAAAAGCCAATTATGAAGTATTAGGCGGGGATGGCATTTATGGCTTTTCCACTCCCTTAGCGACCCTCCATGGATTTCAGGGTTGGACCGATCAATTTTTGGTCACCCCCTCAACCGGGGTTAGAGATCTTTTTTTCACTTTAAGCGTTTCTTTTCAAGCAGGAAATCTGACGGTGGTCTATCATGATTTTTCATCCGATCATGGGGGCTTCAATTACGGAACCGAACTAGGGGTCTCCCTCCAAAAAACATACCTGAAGCATTACACCTTTTTGGTGAAATACGCCTCTTACGATGCGGAAAACACTCCCAGCAACACCGGGAATCCCTCACAGGATGTTGAGAAATTATGGCTTGTCGCCCAGATCCAGTTTTAAAAGATATTGAACCACAAAGGAATTTAGGAACATGAAAGCTGATCCCCTTTTTGGCTGTATTCTATTAACCTATTAATCATTTAAAAGCATACCTCTAAAAAGAATCCTCATCCACCCAACTGGTGATTCGGTTCTAAACCGTAATCAAATTCAGACCCATACAGATTCTTTACACCTCCTTTATAAATCCTTTATATAAATTGATTTAATTTGACCTATCAGGAAAATAAAAAGGGTACCCAGTTCAGACCTTTAAAGAACCCATGATTGGCCCCTACGGCACAGGTTTTCACTCATATCGATCAAGGTTTTATCGCATGCTTACACGTTGAAAAACCCCTCATACACCATCGCCCCTGAAAACCCCTCTCCCTCAACCCAAAAACACCCGTACCGACCATGTCGGATACCCTTTGATTCTTAAGGAACGAGAAAAAAGGAGATTCATGATGAAAACATCAAAAATAAGGATGAAAACCCTTTCCTTTCAAGAAATGTTAATTCTGGCCACCTTTATTCTTTTGGGGATATCCTTCCTGCTCCCCTATGGTTTTCCAAATCCGATCACCCCTCATCCGGGGATCGAGCTCGATGAAGGGGTTGTACAGGAAAAAATCGGATACGCTATTTCCGTTTCTTCCAGATGGGATTCGGATCGGAAATCCACATTAGAAAACCAGCATCAGGCTCTCGTTCAGGAGGCCCTGGAATCCGGTAAAACCCAAAGGGCAAGAATCCAAGAGGCGCTTGGCTTCAGCATTGTTCGGGAAAGCCAAAAAATTTTAAATTGGCAAGCCCATCTTAAAAACGAAATAGAAAACACACAGTCCACACTTCAGAACTTTACAGAAAGAGAACCCTCTAGACGCCAAGAACAAATCGGAATGGCGGTTCTGACTGCTTACCGCCGAGGAGCGGTAAAGGGAACGGCTTTCCAGAATGCTTTTCAAAAGGAAACCACCCGATTGAAAAAGGTGGATGAAAGGAAAAAAAACCGGTGGGAAACGCGTTTAAACCTTTTAAAAAGGGAAGAGTCTCGATTTCCAACCATCATCCGGTCCCTATACCAAGAAACCACTAAAGCCACACATCGCTCAGTGACCTTACAAGATGAATCTCAGCAGGTTTGGGCCCAACAAATTCTAAGGGGAATTGAAAATAACCTGGCGGTTCAAAGAAAACCACGTGATTTCCTAAATCTCGCAAACGGGGTAAAGGAAACCTGGCTCGGGAAACCGGTTACCAACGGATTTATGGAATTCGGGTTGCCTGCCCTCTTAGGGCTTTTCATGGTTGGGATATGGTTTGCCTCTATTCCACCAGACGCCCCACTTTTATCAAGCGTTGAAGGCATAGAAAAACCCAAAACCGATCCTTTTCATTATCCACCTAACCAGGAGGTGAGAGCGGCAGAATTTCAACCTTATGATAAAGGTTTAAAATTAAAAACCCTATAGGTAGGCGGTATAGCCCAGATCGGATGAGATGGCTTGCCCCAAACCACACATTTCGACCCCCATCAGTGCAATGAGGTCATCCAAGGTCATTATGCCCACGAGTTTGCCCACGTGGTCAACAATGGGGAAGCGTCTTTTTCCATGCTGTTTCATGGTTTGAATTAGGTCCCACACCCCTTTTTCCTGACTGATCACAATGGGATTAGGAGTCATGACTGAACGGATCTTTGTAGATATTGCATCAAGCCCCTCCCCGGTGACCCGTAATAAAATATCTCGGTCCGTCAGGATACCCACCGGTTTCTCTTTTTCGGTAATCACAACAGCACCTACTTTTTGATCCCGCATGAGTTTAATTGCTTCCATAACAATGTGACCTGGAGAAAGGGTAACAACCGGAGAATTTGAAAAATCTGAAATCGGCATTTTTGCCCTCCTCTTTATATGGGCCCTCCCATTTTAGAAACGCCGGAAGAAAACCCGGTGGGATGGATTAAATTCCCATTCTCTTATAATTAGAGTAAATATAAAATGATTAAGATCAAGAAGGGGTTAAAAAGCAAAAAAATTCCCAAAGGGTGTTCTATTTAAAAATTATGGCTCATCGTGGAAGTGAGTGGGTAAATTTTGTCATTACCCGCCTGTCCGGCGGGCACTTGCAGGCAGGGGAAAGCGGAAATCCAGGCCCTTCCCGTCATTCCCGCGAAACCTGTCCTCGAATGCCTCTATCGGGGAG
>DASWJH010000036.1 GCA_036397255.1 Nitrospiria bacterium | reverse complement strand
CATAGCAATGCAAGAGCGAAAAATCTTCGAAAGAGGCCGACAGAATCGGAGCATCGGCTATGGGGGCGTTTAAGGGCGAAACAGATCGAAGAACTGAAATTTAGAAGACAGGCGCCCATCGGTCCATATATTGTAGATTTTGTTTGTCACGAGAAAAGGATCATCATCGAAGTGGATGGGGGGCAGCATTCGTTAGAGCGAGACAGAGATGCTCAAAGAGAGAAATGGCTCCATGAGCAAGGATATCGGGTTCTAAGATTCTGGAACCATGAGGTTCTAACGAATATGGATGGGATATTGGGAGTCATTAGAGAGACGTGTTTAAATCACCCTCCCCTAACCCCTCCCATCCAGGGAGGGGAAGTGAGAGGGAAAAGCGTTGGGGAACCCACGCTAAACCCGGAGGAACCAAATTTTTAAACCGAAGGAGGACAAAATAATGGAAAGAACTTTGATTTCCAAACATCGTTTTATGATTGCTTTGTTTTTGGCCTTTGCGATGGCCGCGACCCGGTTTCACCATTTTAATTACAATTTAAACCTTCCCGACGCTTCATTAGCTGTTTTTTTTCTGGCAGGATTTTTTCTCCAGTCCCTCTTCTTTTTCCCGTTGTTTTTCGCTGGGGCGGCTCTCATTGATCTTGGAACGTTTGCAGTTGGAGGAAGTGACTGGTGCTTCACACCCGCATATTTGTTTCTCATTCCAACCTATGGAATGGTGTGGCTTGTCGGCAAATATTATGGAAAACGGGATGATTCATCATTGAGGGCTTGGGGATTTTTGGTTTTTGTCCTGTTTGCCAGTTTAAGTGGGGCATTTGTGATTTCCAACGGGGGTTTTTACTTTTTTTCGGGTTATTTTGGAGAAATGAGATGGACTGAATATGCGGTCCGTGTCTCAAAGTACTACCCCTCGTATGTGATCAATACGTTCATCTATGTTGGCATTACGGTATTCATCCATGCCTTTTTTGTTTCTAAAGTATCCAAACGGTTCAGGCCTTCGGCCGGGCCCCATGCAACCAGTTAGCCGTTTGGGGTGGAGAAATTTATAAGCTTCTGAAATTAGGGAAATGCGAATGGGCCATAAGACACTAATCCTGGGGGGTGTTCGCTCCGGAAAAAGCCGGTTTGCAATTGAGCAGAGTTCAAAGTTTGGATCTTCAAGGGTTTACATTGCTACCGCTCAACCCCTGGATGCGGAAATGGCGCGGAGAATTCAAAAACACCGCCAGGACCGGTCCCCAGATTGGAAAACCATAGAGGAACCCTACAAGCTTTGCCAGGTTTTAGAGTCTATAAATGGAACCACTGATGTGGTGGTTATCGATTGTCTTACCTTGTGGCTTTCGAATCAATTGAGTATTAGGAACCAAAAAGATAATAAAATTCAGGATCACATCGAACAATTGACCGGTGTCATGGAATCGATAAACCTCGCTGTTATAGCAGTTTCCAATGAGGTGGGGTTGGGAGTCATTCCTTCGGATTTGCTTTCCCGCCGTTTCGTTGATTTTTCTGGATTTTTACACCAGAGATTGTCCGACATATCACAGGAAGTTTTTTTGATGATGGCAGGAAACCCTATTCCGATAAAAAGGAACCCACATGGAAACCATTGATTCAATTCTTCAAAAAATTGAATCCTCGAACACCGGTTGGAAGAAGAAAGCACAAAAACGTCTTGATCAACTCACAAAACCTCCCGGAAGCCTCGGTCGAATGGAAGATATTGCGGCATGGTGCATCAAAATTTGGGGTAGAATCCCGCCTCCTTGTTTAAAAAAAACCATCTTTATCTTTGCATCAGATCACGGGGTGGTGGAAGAGCAGGTCAGTGCTTATCCCAAGGAGGTTACAGCACAGATGGTTTACAATTTTCTCCAAGGCGGTGCCGCGATTAATGTCCTGGCACGTCATATTGGAGCAGAGTTACAGGTGGTCGATATGGGGGTCGACCATGATTTTAAAATTGCGCCCGGTTTGTTATGTCGAAAAATTTCCTATGGGACACGAAATATGGTTTTGGGCCCTGCCATGTCACGGGCACAAGCTGAAAGAGCATTGCTGATTGGGATTCAGTTGGCACAAAGGGCATCCTTGAAAGGGGTTCACCTCATCGGGGCAGGGGACATGGGAATTGGGAATACAACGGCAAGTAGTGCAATAACCACAGTCATGACCAAAGCTTCAGTGGAACTTGTCACTGGAAAAGGAACCGGGGTTAATGAGCAGGGATTATTGAGAAAACAAATGGTGATTCAAAAGGCGCTAAAAATAAATTTCCCGAACTCCAAGGACCCCCTGGACGTTCTTTCGAAAGTAGGCGGTTTTGAAATCGGCGGGATTGTGGGACTGATTTTGGGATCGGCTGCTCATCGGATTCCCGTTGTGATCGATGGTTTTATTACCACGTCAGCGGCATTGCTTGCGGTGGCTTTAAAACCTGAAACCAGAGAATATTTGTGTGCTGGACACCGATCCTCAGAACCGGGTCATCAGATTGCATTAAATAATTTGGGACTTAATCCGCTATTAGATTTAAACATGCGGTTGGGGGAAGGATCGGGGGCTGCTTTGGCCATGGGAATCGTAGAGGCTTCTCTAAAAATCTTTAATGAAATGGCAACGTTTGAACAAGCAGGGGTTTCTAAAGCGGGTAAAAGGAAGTGAAGGATTTTATTACCGCCTTTCAAATTCTTACAAGTATTCCTTTGAGCGATTTTCCACCTCATCATGATGAATTGACTCGATCGGTCGTTTACTTTCCGATTGTCGGGTTTACCATCGGTCTTCTTCTGTTTGCTCTAACATTTTTTCTTTTGCCGTTCCTTCCCGCTGGCCCTCTGGCGGTATTGCTTACCCTGGTTTTGATTTTCATCACAGGGGGGTTGCATTCGGACGGGTTGGCGGATTTGTGTGATGGATTGTTTTCCGGGAGGTCTCGTGAAGAAATGCTATTGATCATGAAGGACAGTCGGATCGGGCCCTTTGGTGTTTTGGCCCTCATCGCGGTATTTTTTCTTAAGTATGCGCTCTTTGTAGAGGTGATTACCCATGGATGGCTGTTTACTTTTTTATTGATGGGCGTTTTAAGCCGTTGGGCTATGGTCCTTGCCGCCTATCTTGGAACTTATGCAAGAGAAAGGGGTACCGCTCAACCGTTTATCGGAAAGGTCTCCATGGGACAAATCTTGGGAGCGACAATTATTTCTTTGATCCTAATCTTTGCGATTAATGTAGGCGTAGGAATAATTTCTTTATCTCTGGTTTTTTTGCTGGTGTTGTTATTCAAGCAATTTCTTTATTCAAAGATCGGGGGCCTAACCGGTGATTCACTCGGTGCGCTTAACGAAATCTCTGAAACCTTGGTCCTTTTGTCTGTTTTGGTGTCTGACGCTTTTCTTGAATTCGCCTAAGGATTGATAAGGGAGGATTCCAGTGCGGATTGTATCTTTTTTGCCCAGTGCGACGGAAATGCTTTATGCCCTTGGCCTAGGGGAACAATTGGTGGGGATCACTCATGAATGCGATTATCCACCTGAGGTTTTGGGCAAACCGGTTGTCGTTCGGTCATCCATGGATCCGAAAGGATTAAGTCCCTTACAAATCGATGAAATCGTAAGCCGTACCCTTCGGGCGGGTCAAAGCCTTTATGTTGCCGATGAACAACTTTTAAAAAATCTTCAACCTGATCTGATCATTACTCAGGACCTTTGCCAAGTGTGTGCGCCTTCCGGAAATGAAATTGGGCGTGTCGTAAAATATCTTCCTAAAACGCCTAAGATCCTTTGGCTTACCCCTACTTGTCTTTCGGACATATTTGAAAATTTATTACAGGTGGGGGAGTCAACCCATAAGGTGACCGAAAGCAAAAGTTTGGTAGACCGGCTTAAAAAGCGTATTGAGGCGGTTTCAAACCTGACCCAATATTTAAAAAATAGACCGCGCGTGTTTTGTTTCGAATGGCTAGCACCGGTCTACAACTCCGGGCATTGGATGCCTGAACTGATTGAGCTCGCTGGGGGAGTGGACCGGCTTGCGAGAAAAGGCCAGGATTCCACCAGGATATCATGGAAGCAGATTGTAGAATATGGTCCGGAGTTCCTTTTTTTAAGCCCCTGCGGGTTTAAATTGGAAGAAGTCCTGGGTCAAGCGTCCTTATTCACTCAGTTTCCCGGCTGGCAGGAGTTAAGGGCTGTGAGGGAGGATAAGGTATACTGTTTTGATGCCAATAGCTATTTTGCACGACCCGGTCCAAGGGTCGTGGAAGGCGTTGAACTATTGGCCTCCGTCCTCCATCCAGAGAAATTTTCTTGGTCAGGGCCATCCGATGCCTACAGGAAACTGACCATGAACGATTTATTAACCTTATCAAAAAATAGGGTGAAGATTCATTGATGAACATTCCACGGATCGTCATCTCCGGAACACACAGTAGCATTGGAAAATCTACGGTTGCACGGCACTGTCAAGTATTTTGTGTGAATTTAGTGAACCAGTGTAATCTATGATTCACCCTGCCCACCGGCGTTTTCCTCCAAGCCAGCTCCATCTTTAATGCAATAAAAGCCAGAAGTCTGTAACAAGAACTTTCTCCTGCCACAATCTCCA
>DASWJH010000035.1 GCA_036397255.1 Nitrospiria bacterium | reverse complement strand
CCGAACCACGGGAAGTGAATAAGAAAATCCAAACCGGTGACTGATTTGGGATTTAAAATCCTCAGGGACATCCCACCTGGCACTGGCGGTCAAAAAAACCTCTTTTCGGGGGTTCATCTGAAACTCAATAAATGGGGCCAGAAGGATACTCTCTAACCGAAATTGTGTTGGAACAATGGTATTCCCCACAAGGAGATGACCCCGGTGTTCCCCTTCTTCCAATTGCCCTTCCACACCGAGGGTAAACTGAAAGTCCTCTCTCACTTCTACGACATTGTCCTGTCTCAGCGTCATCCGTTGAAACCGATTGTCTGAAAAATTTTGGGGTATTCCAAAAGGGTCCCGTATTCCCGGCGCGACTCCTGGAGAGTCGATTGTTTCGTCCCGGTCCAAATAATCGAAATGAATACGGGCGTTCCACTTATTAAAAATCGGATAGGAGGCATCCGTCCCCATGGAAAACGCTTCAGACTCACGAAATTCAAGTGTTCTGATCACCGAAAACCGGTCTCCGCCACTATCATTCGGATAAGACTCCATCTCACTGGATTGAAATCGAAAAACGGTTTGAATATTCCATTTCTCAGGTCTGAAACCGAACTTGGAATGATAGGTTTCATTGAACAGGCGGTCTCCGGGAACGGCCTTCCCGCTGTCATGGACGGAACCGCTCAGGGAGTAGTCGAAAAAGCGATAGGCGCCTTGTGCCTGGACCCCCAACCGATAGGTTTCATACAGTCCTCCAGAAACCTCTAATCCCATCGTGGGTTTTCCGCTCCCCCTTCGGGTCAACATGTGAACCACGCCCGCCATGGCATCGGACCCATAGATAGGGGAAAATCCACCGCGGACCACCTCGATCCGTTCGATCCCGTCCTGATTGAGGGACGAGAAATCAAAAGACCCGCCTCGGGAATTGGTGGGGTCATTCACCCGAATCCCGTCGATCAGGACGAGCGTATAATTCGGATCTCCCCCCCGAATATAAACGGATCCGACCCCTCCCCTCCCTCCCGGCTGATCGATATGCAGACCGGGAACATGCCTCAGGAGTTCCGTGGCACTCACTTCCTGTTCCGCCTCTATCCGTTCTTCAGAGATCACGGTCAAACTCAGATCGGCTTTCGATTTTGGGGACGGAAGGTTCGAACCCGTGATGATAATCGGATCCAAATAGAGTGTCGGAATTTCTTCAGGCAGGCGGGTTTCCGCAAAACCCTTTGGGATAGAATAAAAAAACAAAGAGGAAATATGAGCAATAAGAATAATCTTGAACCGCATGATTGATTTTTAAGGGGAGATTTCGAATTACCCCAAGGAACATTGTCCAATTCTAGAAAAGAGAAATACTATACGATTTAGGCCCCTAAAGACATATTTTTTTATTGTTTTTTTGGATCAATTTAAGACCGGATGATTTCTTTGCCGTTTTCAAGACGTTCCACAACCGTTTGAACTTTAGGATACAATGTCATATACTTTTCTAATAAACCCCCAAGGAACACATTAAATGAAGCTTTTTCCCCCGGAAGTCGTATGAATCACGGAAATGAGAAAATTTAAAACGATCTTAGTGACCAGGATCAATTCGCCGTTTTAAAATAATAAAACCAAAAGACCCATTAAAAATTAAAACCAGTGACAGACAATCATCTACCTCCTCTCATTCAAGCGCTTCAAAATCCGAAGCTGTTTGGCCACCCCGCCGGGCATTTCCGGGTGATTCAAACCCACATCTCGTGGGTTTTGCTCACCGGCCGGTTCGCCTACAAAATAAAAAAACCCCTGAATCTTGGTTTTTTAGATTTTTCTTCCCTAAAAAAACGGCTTTTCTATTGCCAGGAAGAACTTCGGTTAAACAAACGGCTTTCGGAAAAAATCTATTTAGATGTCATCCCAATTTCGGGAAGTCCTGAAGCCCCAATTTTGAACGGGAAAGAACCTCCTATTGAATATGCGGTAAAAATGCGAGAATTTCCCCAAGATGCCCAACTAGATCGGGTGTTGGCACGCGGGCAACTTCTAGCGGGCCATATTGATGGTCTCACAACAAAATTGGCCCAATTTCATCAGCGGATTCCTGTTGCCCCAATGGGCTCTCCCTTTGGTTCACCCAATCGGATTATCCAACCCATTCGGGAAAATTTTCAAACCATTTTTAAAAATATAACGTCTCGAACCGAACGACAAGATCTTTCCCACCTTGAACATTGGATCAAAAAAACACATCAATTATTACGGCCGCTGATGAAAAAAAGGAAAAAACAAGGTTTTATTCGGGAATGTCATGGAGATATGCATTTGGGAAACATGGCCTTATTGAAAAATCAGGTCATCATTTTTGATTGTCTAGAATTTAATGAGAATTTACGGTGGATTGATGTTATGAGCGAAATCGCCTTTTTAACAATGGATCTGGAGGACAGAAGGCAATATTTTTTTGCTAACAAAATTTTAAATGGCTATTTAGAAAAAACAGGAGACTATGAAGGAACCCGGATTCTTCGTTATTTCCAGGTTTACCGTGCTCTGGTTCGGGCAAAGGTATCTTGCATACGGTTAAATCAGGAGGGAATTACCAAAAAAGATCAAAAATTAATTAGGGAGGAAATAAAAACCTACCTGAATCTGGCTAAAGGATATACCCATCCAAAAGAAAAATGGCTGGCCATTACTCATGGATTCTCAGGTTCGGGGAAAACCACTCTGACTCAATTTTTATTGGAAAAAACAGGGGCTTTGAGAATCCGAACCGATGTAGAACGAAAACGGTTAAAAGGCCTCTCTCCCTCCGCCCGCACACGCTCCCCAATTGGCAAAAACCTGTATTCCTCTCATGTAACGCGGCAAGTGTATCTAAAAATGCGAGGACTGGCGAAGATGATTCTGGGGGCTGGGTTCCCAGTCATTGTGGATGGAACATTTTTAAAAAAATTACAAAGAAAAATTTTACAACCCATTGCCCGAGACATCAATATTCCCTTTGTCATTTTAAATTTCAAAGCACCGGAATCAACCCTTCGGTCACGCATCAACCGGCGGAAAAAAAAAGCCAGTGATGCCTCAGAGGCAAACCTTGATGTTCTCAAACACCAAATTTTTTCCCAAGAGCCCCTGGAAAAAAAAGAACAATTCTATACAATAGATTTTGATGTTGGAAAAGAAATAAAGGAAGAACAAAAACTTAAAAAACTGATCCGTCTAATCAAGAAATTAAAAAACAAGAAAACCTTTTGTTGATGAAAATTATTATTGCCCCATTTCCAAGGCTAAAATGACAGCCTCGGCAATTTCCCGCATGGATCGACGGGTATTCATACTTTGTTTCCGTAAAAGTTTAAAGGCTTCATTCTCGGTTATCCTCTTGTTTTTCATTAAAAGGCCTTTTGCCTTTTCAACCACTTTCCTGGCCTCCAATTCTTCTTCCATGGCAAGGGACCGCTTCAAAAGAGCGGTGTTTTCAATGGCAATGGCGGCTTGATTTGCAACAGCCTGCAAAACTTTTATTTCTTCTTCCGAAAAATGATGAGGTTCCGATGTATAACTGTTGATCACACCAATGACCCGATCCTTGATCATCATAGGAACAGAAAGGAGTGAGCAAAGACCTTCCTTTCGGGCAAGATCTTGATACATAAACCCTTTTTCCCGAGTCACATCCAAAACCGAAACGGGTTTTTTCTCTTTCACCACCCGTCCGCTGATACTTTCCCCAATTTTAAGGGGAGGTTTACTTTTATAACGATCACTCAAGCTTTGGGTGGCTTTTATCACCAACTCCTTGTTTTTTTCTTCAAGAAGCATAATTGAGCAGGTTTGGGAAGACATCATTTCTGCAGTCATAGTAACCAAAAGGTGAAGAATCTCTTCCAAATATTGGTTGGAGGCAATGGTGGTGCTGACCCGGGAAAGGGTCTCAATGCGTTGAGCCTTTTTTTTCATCTCTTGATACAAACGGGCATTTTCAATTGCGCCACCCACCTGTTGCCCAATGGTCGATAGAAGGGCAATCTCCTCTGGACGGTGCTTCCGCTTGTTTTTGTGCTGTACATTAATAACGCCAATCACCTCATTTTGACTAATGACAGGAACGGATAAAAAAGCGTGATAGCGGTCCTCCGGCAAATTATGAAAAACCTTAAACCGGGGGTCATCACTTGCGTTACGAGAAATAGCCACCGGTTGGGCTTGCTTAGCCACCCATCCGGTGATCCCTTCTCCCACCTCGATGCGAATCCTTCCAATCAGCTTCGGGTGAGGGTTTTTCGAAGCACGAAGAATTAATTCCTCTCCCAATTGATCCAATAAATACAGGAGGCACGCATCTGCCTTAGTCACCTTAACCACGGTTTCGATAATCTGATGGAGAACCTCTTCCAAATCCAACTTGCAACTGATGGTTTGGGTAATTCTTCTCAGGACTTCAATTTCTTGTATTCTCTCTCGAACCGTTTTTTTTTGGGAGGACTGAGAAGTTATTTTTTCTTTGCGCTTAATCATTTTTAATGGATAGGGTCCAGAAGAGTAAGGGGGGCCCTTCAGCTTGAGTGGTAGAACAGGATTTATTTGAAGGGTTTCTTTGAACCCTCAAGCATTCAGGGTTTGAGGGTGAGATTAACATTTTTTTTCCATTATAGACTTATGAGGAAAATAAAAATTTACCATTATAATATTTCTTAATTTTCTAAAAACATCCTTTAAATTCTTTTAAATAAAAATTTATTATTTAAGTTTAAATTCTTAAAAGCCTTTTAATTTTTGGATGGAAATGTAACATAACCCTGGGAGGTTTTCCACCCTTTGTATGAGAAATAAAAATGAGGTGTCCTTACTGCCCCCCAATAAAAACCATGGGTTCCAACGGTTCAAAAATACATAAAAGACTTACGGTATTAACGCCCACTTTTATAATATTTTTTATCCTAAAATTTTTTTGCCATCCGCCCGAAGGACGTGCATTATATGACGTTTTTCAACCGATTGAATCACAACCTTGCCCATTCGAACCGGAAGAACAAAGTAAATTTTTCCTTGCCGAACCTTTTTATCAACAGACATAATTTCAAACAGTTTTTCAGGGGACCCTATTAAAAATTGTGTTGGAAGGTTAAATTTTTTTAACAAACGGATTTGCCGATTAATGAGATCCTCTGAGCATAACCCTAGGTAGTGTGCCAAACGGGAAGCAAAAACCATCCCAATGGCGATGGCCTCACCATGTTTGAATTTTTTATAGCAAGTCAATGTTTCCAAAGCATGTCCCAAGGTATGCCCATAGTTCAATATTCTCCTTAAACCTGATTCCCGTTCATCTTTTGAAACAATCTTTGCTTTGATTTGGCAAGACCGCTTGACAATTTCAATAAGAATCTTCGGTTTCATTTCTGAATTGGGCTGGACCTCTGATTCAAGGATTTCTAAAAGCCGCCGATCCGAAATAACTCCGTATTTAATAACCTCGGCAAGCCCCCCATTAAACTCCCGTTTGGACAAAGTTCTCAGGGTGGAAACATCTGAGAAAACAGATTTTGGGGAATAAAAGGAACCAATTAAATTTTTTCCGAACTGATGATCAACTCCTGTTTTTCCCCCGATACTGCTATCCACTTGGGCAACCAAGGTGGTGGGGATATGGATAAGGGAAATTCCTCGAAGGAATGTAGCAGCGGCAAATCCCGCCATATCCCCAATAACTCCACCCCCGAGGCCAATTAATGTGGATCCTCGTTCAAATTTCGCTTTGATTAGTCCATTATAAATCTTCTCCACCGAATGGAGCGTCTTGAACCTTTCTCCGTCTGGAAGGCAGAACAGATAAGGTTTTAACCCCGATTCCTGAACCTCCCGATAAAGTTCCTTAAAATATAATTTTTTAACCTTTGAGTTTGTTACAATCCCTACTTTCCCCTGATTTCCAGTTTTCTTGAAATAGTCCTGAATATGTCCCAGGGTTTTCCATCCTAAAAAAATAGGGTATTCACCCGTTAGGGTCTTTACCTTGATTAGGATATTCTGTACCAAATGGTCTCCTTAAAATTTAGTCAAATGTTTTTCACGAAAATATAAAAAAACAAAATCTAGAAAATGGGGGCTTTTAAAATGGTCTATTCAAAGATAAAAGGTTTCTTTGACCTTTCAGGAGAAGGGTTTAGTCAGATGACGATCGCTTTTTATATTCTTTTAGGATTTTTTCGGTTACATCGTTAACATTTCCACTGGTCGTATCCACAATTAAATCGGATTCTAGATAGGATTGGGATCTTTTTTCCAATAAATCCTTGATAATGGTCAAAGGGTTATCGCCTTTTAAAAGCGGACGATTTGTTCTGCGACTGATTCGCTCCCGAATTTTCTCTGGCGTTGCCGTTAAACAAACCACCCAGCTACCCTTTTTTAATTTTTCCCTGTTTAGCGGATTTAAAACCGCCCCACCCCCGGTTGCAATGACTGTTTCCTCGGAAAAACAAACCTCTTCGATTACCTTTCTTTCCAATTCTCTAAAAAAAGACTCTCCCTTGTCCTGAAATATATGAGAAATACTTTTTTTTTCCCTTTCTTCAATAATTGAATCGATATCAATAAAGCGCAACCCAAGGGCCTTAGCCAAACGCTTCCCTACCACCGTTTTTCCTGTTCCCATAAAACCAACCAAAACAATTCGTCTCATTAAATAAAAAAAAGATGGGTTAGTAATACTTTCTTAAAAAATGGAGACATCCACCCCTTTATCTTTAACGATAGGGTTTAAAATCTGGGTGCTAATATTGAAAAATCTTATTTTAATAAGAAAAAATCAGAATTCTTTTTGTGAGTGTGATCAGCCGATGTTGTAAAACAACACCATCACCCCTTAAAACCAAGAGTTTTGGTATTCTATCACAGATGGGAAAAAATTTCTAAACGGCTGGTTGCACGGCGGAAATGGTGGGTGTAATAAAAATCAATAACTCTCTACGGGTCTGAGTTTCACTTTCCCGTTTGAAAAACCAGCCCAAAACGGGAATTTTGTTAAGCCAAGGAACCCCTGCCGTGGAATCATCATCCGTTGACTCAAAAATTCCACCGATAACGGCGGTTTCCCCATCCTTCACCAGAATTTCAGTGTTTACTTCCCTTTTATCAATACTGGGAGTTCCAGTAATGGAAGACCGGAAAGATCCAATGGCATTCTTGGTTACCTTAATTTTCATGATAATGCTTCCATCCGGCGTAATTTGGGGGGTAACCGTTAAATTTAAGGTTGCATCGACAAACTGGGTCTGGGTACCGGATTGAGAAACGGTTTCAAATGGAATGGACTCACCTTGCTGAATCTTGGCCTCTTTATTATCTAAGGTTGTTATTCTTGGAGTTGATATGACCTTCGTTTCACCGGTCGTTTCACCCGCGGATAACCTGAGATCCAAATTATATCTCCCCAGTCTCCCCACTGTAAATGAGGTAGCCCCTAAAGGGCCTGCGGAACCACTGGCTGGCAAATTAACCGCAAAACCGGTTGAGGGATTAATGGGCGCTCCTGAATTTCCTCCAAAAACCCCATAATTAAGACCCGCTGAAGATGTGGAGGTGTAGCCCCCACCCCATTGGACCCCGATATCCTGGGCAAAAGATGTATTGGCTTGAACCACTCTGGCTTCAATCACAACCTGAGGGGTTTGCCGATCTAAAATCTTAACCAATTCACTCACCTCATTAATATGTTGGGGAATATCTTTAACAATTAAAGTATTGGTTTCGTTACTGACCATAATATCCCCCCGGGAACTTAAACTCTTTTTGAGGGTGGGGGAAAGAGAACTCGCTTTAGCGTAATTGACGGGAATAATTTTGGTGACCAAATCTTCGGCTTCAATGGTCGCCTTTTTTGCATCCCCTTCAGCCTTTTGTTGCTTTGCAATATTAGCCAACGTAGCGATTCGAATGATATTTCCATCTCTGAGCTGGCCCAACCCATTCATTTTTAAAATGATATCCAAAGATTGATCCCAAGGAACGTTAATCAATTTTAAGGTTACCCTCCCTTTGACATCGGACCCCACAATTACATTAGAACCACTGACATCGGCAATGAGCCGAATGATATTGGTTAAATCTGCATCCTGAAAATCAAGAGATATTTTTCTCCCTATAAATCTTTTTTCCTGAATAATTTCTCCCTCGGAAACCTTTTCTTTTCCTTTTTTATTGGTTTTCACAGCCTTTTTTTCAGTCGAACCATCATCAGAATTCTTTACCTTTTTTAAACCTTCCGCCTTTACAGATTCATCTTTAGTCTTTGGCTGGCTTACTTCTTTTGGGGTTTCTGAAATTTTTTTCTCTGTTTTCAGACTGGGAGAGGGTTCCTTCTGTTTTAATTCTTTTGAATTTTCCATCTTTATTTCTGAATTTCCATTTCCGGTTATCGGTGTAGGCGTTCCAGAAAATGCCCCCTCATTTTCTTTCCCCACGGACTCCGCCAACATAATAGCCTGACCCGCTGAGGATTCTTTTGCAGAAACTGAAATCAGGGCTTCTTCTATAGAAGGTTTAGAGGCCAAGTGAACAACGATTACGGCCCCCTCTTCCATTACTTTGAAAGGAGAAGGCTCAGACAAATCTAAAACCACACGAACCTTTTTTGGATTCAAGTGCTGGCCAACCCGTATTCTATTGAGAGTTGGACCAACCCCAGGTAGAAGATGCGTTTCCAAAAGGCTTGTAGTCCCGGGTAAATCTACAACCAAACGTTTGCCTTCAATAAGAAAGGACTCTTGTTTTAATTCCCCATTACCCTCAATTAGAACTTTAACCCCATCCGTATCTGAAACCGCTTCCACTTTAGTGACCTGAGTGGCGGGAGGCAACGACTTCTTTATGGGTTCGGAGGCCACCATAGGTTGAACGGGAACCTCAACCACCGGTTCCAAAATTTCGGAGAAAGGTTCTCCCTTTGTTCCTTTTTCCATTTTTGGATCCAGGAAAGGAGGTGTTTCATTTCCCAAATCTCTTCCCTTAGAAGCCATCTCCAGGTCTAATTTCTTTTCTTTCAACAGGTCAATGAAAAGAACCCCATCTTTAACCCGAATATTGGATTCTAGGGGCTTGGCAAGAAGGATTTCTAAACTGCCGACATCATTTGGTTTCTTGGCGGGAATGGGCCGTATCTCCAAAACATCGGATTGCTGAACATTTATAGTGGATTTGAATCTTCCAAAATCAATTCCTGCAAGATCCACAACCAATCGATCAGGATCCGTAAGTTGAAAAGTCGTATACAAAAGTGGAAAATCAGAAAAAACCCTTATTTCTACCTTAGAGGGCATTTCCGTAACTTGAATATCCTTTATTATTGGAAGACCTGAATCCTCCTTGACAGACGCCATCCTTGGGGCACATGAGATTAAACCGGTAAGCCACACTAGCATGAAAAAGACAATAAAAATATTCCTTCCTTTTCTCATTCGAAATCCTCCTGAGGATGAAGCTGAAAAACAAAATCTCTAGTCTTCTTTTCTCCAAAAATATCGGTAAAGGTTTCCTGTACAATAAGATTTTTGGGTGTAATTTCCTTTACCACCCCTTGGTTTTGCCCTACAATGGTACCTGCCCGAACCGTATACCCTTTTCCATCTGAACTTTGGAGCATTCCATTATAACCGAAATTTCCCCAAACAACCCCAATTAACTGGAGTTGAGAGAGCTCCACGCGTTGCAATGGGGGGAGGAGATCACCCCCCATCTTCTTCCCCACCAGTAAAATCGAACTAAACGGATCTCGACGACCTTCTGCATTATAACTATACACTGGCTTTAAAATTTCCGATTCTATTTCTTGATTTTCCCCCTCAGTGAGGGTTGTGGGGCTTGGGGTGGGAGGAGGAGGGGTTTGAGCAGGCAATGCGGCAGCTCCAATGGAAGGAACCGGTTGACCTGGATCCATTTGAGTTTCACATCCTATCATGAAGGCAAGCGAGACAGGGAGAAAAATCCCGTACACCCACAGGGGAAACCCCTTTCCCATTATCTTGTTAGCCAGATTTTTTTTGCAGATAAACATATTTTTCATCATTTAGGAGTTGTAGGAGGTTCTTTAATTGCGGCAAAAGCCGTAGCGATAAAGTTGGTTTGAATTTTTACTCTCCCATCTTTTTCTTCTTTTGCGTTGGTCATTTTAAGGTTAGAAATATTGACAATTCTGGGTAAATTATTAATCCGATCAAAAAACATTCCAACCGAATGATATCCCCCAGCAACCTCCACATCCACTGGTATGGCCACATATAGTCCCGTTGGGCTTTTCTGTGAGGCTTTGGGTTTCCAAAGCTTAAAATCCAACCCGGTTCCCACCCCCAAATCTGAAACCTGTTTTAACAATGTAGCCACCTCCTCTTCAGAGGGAAGTTGTCTTTTTCTCTCCTCAAGCTCTTTTTCTAAGGCTTCATTTTCTTTTTTCAATTGATCCAATTTTCGCAATTTAATTTGATTGACATTAATTTCATCCCTCACTTGAGAGACCTGGATTTGTAACCCTTCAATTTCACTGTTTTTAGGAAGATAAACCAAATACATAAAACCAAGAATGATAATTAAAAGAAAAACGGAAAGGACAATGACCCGTTGGTACATGGGGACACTTTTAAGCATTTCAGCGTTTAACCCAAACACTCTTTTTTACCTCCCTTTTTCCTTTAAAACTAAACCACCATCTTCACTTTTAATTTAAAATTGTAAATAGGAATATTTTTTTCTATGGTTTTGCGGGATTCCTCCAGCTGAACATCTAAGAAAAACTGAGAACTTTTTAAGTTTGCAATGTAATCAACAATATCGGAATTGGATAACGCTTTTCCCTCAATACTGATCACACCTTTACTTTCTGAAAAAGATTTAAGCCACACACGATCCGGAAGTTTATTGCTTAAATCATCCAACAAATGAACTGGACGACTTTGCTTTTTTCGTAAATTTTTTATTATTTCATTTTTTCTTTGAAGGACTTTTTTATTACTCTCATAATTATCTACAACCTTCACCTGCTCTTTTAATTTCTGAAGTTCCTTTTGGGCATTGGTGTGTTCAATCTGCAATTGAGTAATTTTTCCATTCGGGACATACCAAAAAAAGTAAACACAAAACAAAAAGGTGATAAAAACGCTGGCTCCAGCAATGACAAACTGGGCTTGCCCTTCGTTTTTTTTCTTGACCTTCCGAGCTCCCTCTGAAGGTAATAAATTAATTTTGATCATCGGTCACCTTTCCGGCGAAGAGCCAGCCCTACCCCGATGGCAGCCAGCGGCCCGGCTTCTTCAAGAAACCCGGGATCAAAGCGCTTATGATCGACTTCGATGTTTCGGAACGGGTTTGCAATTTCAACGGGGACACTAAGTTTCTCTGTTAAAAATCCCCCAAAACCGCGAATTTTTGCAGCTCCCCCGCTTAAAATAATTTTATCAATATTTTCATTTGCAGAAGTGGTTTTAAAGTACTCAAAAGACCTAGAAATCTCCGAGGCTGCTTCAGAGTGCACCACATGTAAAATGGTTTCCACAGCGTCTTTCTCAACCCCTGGAATCGCCCCTCCTCTTTTGGCCTCATCAGCTTGTTCATAGCTTAAATTGAGCTCTTTTTGGATGGCCTCCGTATACCGATTCCCCCCCACTGAAATATCTCGGGTAAATGTAAATTGACCATTCTTAAGGATATTGATATTCATTACGGAAGCCCCAATATTAACCAGAGCAACCACTTCTTCGGGTTGAAAATCATAATTCAGGCAAAACATATTCTCCAAAGCAAAAGCATCCACATCCAACACAACGGGAACCAAACCGGCTTCGTTCACCAACGATGTATATTCGGCCAATTTGTCCTTTTTGACCGCGACTAACAAAACACTCATTTGGCCTTTTCCATCAGGGCCTTCCGTGGTTTCAAGAATATGAAAATCCATATTGACATCATTGATGTCAAAAGGGATATACTGCTCGGCTTCCCACTTAATCGATTCCTCAAGTTCCTCTTCAGACATCGGAGGTAACATAATCTTTTTAACAATAACAGAATGCCCAGAAACCGATAAGGCCACTTCTTTAATTTTGGTTTTCTGCTCCTCAAAAAGCTCTTTGATGGTTTCGACCACGCTGCCAGAATCCATTACCGTTCCATCCACAATCAATTCTGGAGGCAAGTGCATAATTCCAAACCTTTCAAGCTTCAATCGCCCGCGAGCCTCGCTCAACTGTATTAGCTTAATGGAGCTGGATCCAATGTCCAGACCTAATAAGGGCTTTTCCTTTTGAAAAAGCAATTTTCTTCCCCCCTAATTTCTTTTTTCGTTTCTTAATCGAATCATTTTTTTTATTTCCTGAATATTTTTTTCCGAATAAAGGCGCCAATTTCGCCAATCTCGCCCCACACTTGAAATAAAACCTTCTTTTTCCCACCGGAATAGGGTGACTTTGGAAATATCAAAGATTGAACAAACTTCTTTGGCCTTATATTGCCTCTTGGGTTTTGCCACGGCATTTATTTCTTTTATGTTGGGAAGGAATGGGTTGACCATAGTAAGTATACTTAATATATCTCCCTTGTCAAGCTGAGATTGGCCATGCATAACTGATTGAAATTATTAATATTTCATGAGAAAAAAACCGGAAACGGCTGCCGATACCTTTTAAATAACTCAATTTATTTTTTTAAATTTCCATGTTTTAAAAGATATGTTAAATGCTCTCTTGAAAAAAAGAGGTCTTTAAGCGGCTTTAATAAAATTAACCCTCCGGGCCTTATGGGGCTCTCCAAAAAAAGTATGATTCTTTTTATCTCAAAACTGTGGTTATTGTTTTTCTTTGAATCCAGAGAAATATTAACCAATTCCCAATAAGGATAGGAAGAAATACCCAGATTCTTATTTTTCTTTCTTAGAAAAGTAGGGGGGGGGTTATTTGAATTTGATTATAATCAAAGGTTTTGAACAACCTTTGATTTAAAAAAGAATTGTGAAACAAGAAGTGGAAGGAGGGAAATGGATATTCCCAAAAGGCTACAGAATTATGGATTACGGCAATATAAAAGGAATAACAATGCAACCATTTCCTCTACTCAAAAATAGATCGAAAGACCTCCTCTGAACTTTTTCTGGATTTGACAAATCCCTCAACCTTACACTCCTGTTATAGCTGCCACCGAAGAACCGCTAGCCAAACTTGTTTATCGGACCCCGTTTTAGATTTTCCTGTGGGGATCGACCCCTTTTTTTAAAAACCGAATTTTACCGGAGAATGTTTTCCCTTAAAAACTTCAATAAATCCCTTCTTTTTGTTATTAAAAATAAACAACCATTGAGGAAGGAAAAGGAAATAACTTAAACCCCAAAGGATCATTGGGGAATCTGAGATAAAAAAATGTCCCCAAGTTCCCACAAAAATTTAAGCGGGGCTACCTAGAACCTAAAGCCCAAAAATGACCTTCGTTTTAGAACACCGGAAAAATCATCACCCTAAATGATTTCAGAAACCATTGCTCCCTTTTAATCCAAAAAGAGTGGATAACGTTCTTTTGTTTCTTTTCCCTACGACTTCACTTATTTAACCCTTCACCTCCTTTTTGAATTTTGATTTTTATTTGGTAATCGAGGTTTTTCCACCAAACCTAAAAGGGATTTCAACGATGCACCTAGGTAAAGCTCCATATCCACCTCGACCTTTTCCTCCTCTATAATCCTAAAAGCAACCACCTTCGCCCCATCAATAAACCGGTTTATTTTTTGGACCAGTTTTTCATCTTTGAGGACTAAATCTTCAACCCGATTTTTAGAATCAATGGGAAGGGCATATACTTCTCGTCGGAGCTGGAAAAAAGCATCCCTTCTGGCCTCCTGAAGGGCAGTATATCGTTGGTCCCCCACATCAAAACTAGGGTGTAAAATTCCCCGCCCCGTGACAAAAAGGAAACCATTGGACCAATCTTTAATGGAAGGCAATTCTTGGTTTTCAATTCGTTTCGAACAGGAAACAAAAAAAAGAAAACAACAGAGCAATCCCCCCCAACAGATAAGATGGAAAAAAGGCAGGGGGAGAAACCAATTAAAGTTAAAGGGGGAAAACCCTCTTATGTCTGTTCTACTGAATCCCATCTCTGATAGAGAGAGTGTGTTATTTTCATACTATCTAGAATTCGTCCAACCACAAACCTTACCAAATCGTCAATGGTTTTTGGTTGATTATAAAAGCCGGGCATGGCGGGAATAATTCTTACTCCCATTTTTGCTAAACTATACAAATTTTCAAGATGAATCGAACTTAGAGGAGTCTCTCTGGGAACAATAAAAAGGGGCCTTCCCTCTTTTAATGTCACATCCGCTGCACGTTCAATTAAATTGGAGGATGTTCCATGTCTAATAGCGGATACCGTTTTAAAAGAACAGGGGACAATAACCATTCCATCTGTAAAAACAGAGCCACTGGATATCGGAGCATGCAGATTTTCTGGACTAAAAAATTCAATCTCCTTTTCTCCAAAATGGTTTTTTAGAGATTGGTTCACCTCTTTTTCATTTCCAATCCATGAAACATTGACCTCCTCTTTTAAAATGGCTTGACCTTCACGGGAAATGGTTAGAAAGATTTTATGTTTTTTCTTAACCAAATATTCCAATAAGGTAAACCCATATATGGCCCCACTTGCCCCTGAAATCCCAAATGCAAAAGTTCCCATGTCTACCTTCCGTTTCCAAATCTTTTCTAATGGTTATTGTTGTATATCCCGATGACGAACCGAAATGTCCAACCCTTTTTTTCGCAGGTATTTACCGACTTGATTGACAAAAGCAACCGAACGATGGCGACCCCCCGTACACCCCATTCCAACATTCAAATAAGATCGTTTTTCTTTTTCATAGCAGGGAATAAGGTAATCAAGAAAGTCCACTAGTTTTTGGTAAAATTGAATCGTTTCAGGGTATTTCATCATGTATTCCCAAACTCGCTGATCATTTCCAGTAAAAGCTTTGATTTCGGGCACAAAATTGGGGTTGGGCAAAAACCGAAGATCAAATAACAATTCTGAATCGTAAGGAACTCCGTATTTATACCCAAAGGAAACTAAAGTAATATGTATAGGTTTTAATTCAGCAATATCAATAAAATGTTGGGAAATAAATGCCTTTAGTTGGTGAACAGAGTAGTCCGATGTATCGATAATTTGGTCTGCTCGCATCCGTAACTCGTTTAGGCTATTCCTTTCAATTTGAATTCCCTCGATAACGGGTTTCCCTTTTGCCAATGGATGGGGCCTTCGGGTTTCGGAAAACCTTCGGAGGAGAATTTCATCTCTTGCTTCTAAAAATAACATTTCAATTTTCAGCCCTTGGCTTTTTAATTTTTCAAAAATGGCAAGAAAATCCCCTAAAAACTCCCGTTCCCGAATATCAATTCCAAGAGCGACTCTTGAAATTTCTTCTCCAGAATGAGTACATAATTCAACAAAAGTTGGAACCAACCGGGAAGGAAGGTTATCCACACAATAAAAACCCAGATCTTCAAAACATTTTATGGTGTAACTCTTACCAGAACCGGATAACCCACTGATGATAATGATTAATAAATCACGCACCTTTTATCCCTTTGAAGAATATCTTTTCCGTACAAAAAACCCAAGGGTTTTTCCGGGGGGGGGGGACCCCATTATTTATAAAATAATTGATAAAAAGGCCCCTTATCTCACGCTCCTCCCTATCTCAAATTGGGAGGAAAAAACCCTTTTTTTAAATTTCGATACTGAGGGTAATCTTTCTTAACACCGATTTCAATTAAAATTTACTGTTATTTGATAATTTTTCTATTTTTTCAAACTTTTGGATAAAGCTTTCCCATATTATAAAATGGACATTCATGATCCCTTTTTCATGAATACCCGCTTTTTAAAGGTTTAAACGTTAAAGATTTTTAAAACTGGGATGTTTAGGCTAGCAAAATTTCTTTCGTCGACTGGCGGGTTGGATATTAAGTTCAGTTCTATATTTAGCAACAGTACGTCTGGCAATTTCAACATTTTGGCTTTTTAACATTTCAACAATTTCTTGATCCTTTAAGGGACGTTTCTGATCTTCTTCCGACACCATTTTCCGTATAATCTCTCTCACGGAAACCGCCGAAAGTTCGTCTCCCTTTCCATCGGTTCGGGCAACGGAATTGTTGAAGAAAAACTTTAACTCAAAAATCCCTTGGGGGGAATACATATATTTATTGGTGGTAACCCGGCTGATGGTGGATTCATGCATACTAATGTCTTCAGCAACCTGCTTCAAAACCAAAGGTTTTAAATACGGTAACCCCTTCTCAAAAAAATCGGTTTGAAATTTAACAATACTTTCCGCCACACGGCAAATGGTACGGTTTCTTTGCTCAATACTTTTGATTAGCCAAAGCGCAGAGCGAAATTTGTTCTCTAAATAAGATTTCGTCGCCTCCGATACCCCGTTTTTAGAACGCAACATTTTCCGATATAAAGGGTTTATATGAAGCCGGGGCATACCATCATCATTTAAAAGTATCAAATAACGCCCATCTGATTTGACTAAAAAAACATCAGGTACAATATAAATATTATCGGCGGAAGAAAAGGGTCTTCCCGGTTTGGGTTCCAGGTGTTCTAAAACACCTGCTGCGGCCACAACCTCCTCAATGGTTACCCCAAGGGATTTGGCAATGGCGGGAAACCGCCTTTTCTCAAGATCCTCTAAATGAGAAACAATGGCCCCCACCAGGGATCCTTCCAAACCCAATTGGTTGACTTGAATCAGCAAACACTCCTTTAAGTCCCTTGCCCCCACACCACTGGGATCAAAATCCTGGACAACTTTTAAAATTCTTAAAACCTCTGAAGGTGAAACCCCAGCCCCCCGAGAAACCTCCTCAATGGAAGATCGAAAATAGCCGTCCTCATCTATATCCCCGATAATGGATGTGGCAATCCCCTGCTCCTTCTGTGTAAGATTTGATAGTCTTAATTGCCAGAAAAGATGCTCAACGAGGGAAGTACCTTTTGAAAGGGTCTGCTCATAAGAAGGAAGTTCATTCTGCGAAGCCAGGGAATACCCCATATCCCTCCCATCATCCCTTTCCTGGTCAAAATACTCATCCCATCCCAAAGATAAATCTTCCGGTTTCAAACCTTCTTCTTCACGGTCGGAATTTTGAGCAACCTCCCCCTCATCTACTTTTTCTGTAGAAATAGATGGGGAAGAATCCTCATCCAGGGACTCTGCCAATGAATCTTCCAACAAGGGATTCTCCATCATTTCCGCAGAAAGAATCTGATTTAACTCCAACCGTGACAACTGCAATAACTTAATGGCTTGCTGAAGTTGGGGGGTCATAATCAATTTTTGATGAAGTCTTAAATCAAGCCTTGCTTTCATTATTCCGCCCTTATTTTTTAATAATCCCTTTTTTCATTATAACCGATTATTTAAAAAAGTTTCTTTTTTTAATTCATTTTGCTTAATAATTAAACCAAAAAGGCTTAAGCAATAAGAAAATCAATGTTTTACCAAAAATTCATCCCAACTTCGAACCTCGTTGTTTTTTTAATTCCAGTTAAGGTTGCTCTCGTTGACATCCAAAGGAACTTTCTCATCTAATAAACGAAAACGATCCCCCAGGTAAATGGCACGGGCACGGGGACTTCCTGCAATTTCTTGGGGGGTTCCACTCTCCAAAATTTTCCCCTCATTGATAATGTATGCCCGATCGGTAATTGCCAAAGTTTCTTGGACGTTATGGTCCGTAATTAAAACCCCAATATTCCTCTTCTTAAGCTGGATTACAATTTGTTGTATTTCCCCAACCGCAATGGGATCGATTCCTGCAAAGGGTTCATCTAATAAAATAAAATTGGGTTGAGTAATTAAAACCCTTGCTATCTCCACCCGCCTTCTTTCCCCACCGGACAGGGTATACGCTTTTTGATCAGATAAATGTTCAATCCCGAATTCTTTTAAAAGGTTCCCCATTCGTTCATCTCGACCTATTGGAGAAATATTTAGGGTCTCCAAAATGAGGAGCAAATTATCCCGGACAGTCAGCTTTCTAAAAATAGAAGGTTCTTGGGGAAGATAGCTAATTCCCTTTCTGGCTTTTTGATACATAGGGAGTTGGGTTATCACTTCGTTGTCCAAAAAAATCCCCCCCTGATCGGGTTTTACCAACCCAATCATCATCGAAAAAATGGTGGTTTTTCCAGCCCCGTTAGGTCCCAATAAACCGACCACTTCTCCAACGCCAACGGTAATCGTTACGTCATCCACCACTTTCCTGCCCCGAAATTCTTTTTGTAAATTTTGGGCTTTTAAATTCATTCAACCGTCACCAAACCTTTTTTTTCCTTTTCTTGGGGTTGAAGCGTCACACGGCTTTCTTCAACAATGCTTTTTCTCTCTTTCAAAAGAACCGTAATTTTTGAGCCTGCTAACAGGGACTCCCCTTCCCACACTTCTGGATCCCCCGTTAAGATGACAATGCCCTCCTCTTTATAAAATTCCGCATGCTCCGAACGACCCCGATGATTCCCACCCTGAAACACCACATGGCCATCTGCTTCAATTTTTTCCACCTGGTGATCATCCCTGGGGCCTAAAAAAGAAAATTGAGGAGAAACAGAAGAATCATGCCCCGGTTGAAGGAACAACAGGACATCATCAGCTTCCAAAATCATATCCTCATACTCAACAACCACATTTCCCTTAAAAAAAACTTTATTTTCCGAACCGTAAAAAACAAGTTCATTTGAGCGTATATTGATCTGCTTGGTGCCTATCGCTTCAGTGACTCTAGACCCGCTGGGAAATTGATTGGAAAAGGTTTTGGAAGGAACATCAATTAAAAAAAAGACAAAGAAAATAAGACAAAGGAGCCCTACCCTTCTTCTTAGAGGTCTCTCCGGAAAATTCAATTTGAGTTTTTGAAAATCACCCCCGTTGGGAAAAAGCTGGGGTTTGATGGTAAAAGGAAAAGGAACAACCATTTTTCTCATGAACCCCTAAACACTCTTTTTAAAAAGTCTTTAAAATTTTCTAAGGGAAAAAAGCACCCTTTAACCGGTTGATTAATAAAAATTTTGCCGCGTTAATTCTGTCCAATAAAATTAAAAAGAATCCCTTTCCCCGGTAATAAACGCTCGAACATCTTGATGAATCCTAACTTCCTGAGAATACACATTGGCCGTAAGGCCCACCCCTCTAATTTCAAACCCAGGACCCATAATCTGAACATTATCATTTGAGGAAATCTCATTTTTACTATTTGACCAATCCAACCGTTCGGTCAGAATGGTAACGCCATTACTTAATTTTACCTTTACCAAACCTTCCTTCTGCACCAAAAAAAAATCACGGGCTTGAGTATCCATCTGGCCGGTTTCTCCTTCTAAGCGTATCCATTCCCCATCGGGGGAAATAAAGCTTGCCTGAACGTCCCTTAAAAAAAGCAAGTGATTTTCCTTATAAACTTCGGCTTTTTTTGCCTTTACCTCCCATTGAACCTCCCCCTCCTGGTTCTGCAAAAAGGAAAACCCCCCGATTCCCACATCGGCCTTCCCCAACCGAATATTCTCAATAACCCCTTTTTCGGATTTCAACCTATTGATCGTAAAAAAAACCACAAGCAAAAAAGAAACCAAAAAACCCAATAAAAGGAAAGAAAACCTTTTCCAAAAGCTTAAATTTCTTCCGAAAAGTATGTTCATATTATCATAAAACATCAAATGAGTAAAGAAAGGAGCAATTTCATAACTGACTGTAATTAAAGAATTTTTTTAATTTTTGGTGAAAGAAACCGTCTTCCAAAAACCTAGGAAAAAAGAGTCACAATTAGGAAATTTTTGCCTTTCTTGTATTTCACTGGGCCTTAAAAATTACCAGATTAAAGCAATCCCCTCCTAAACCCTAAAACTGTTTTCTCACCGAAATAAAACCTCTTTTATTTTGTAAAAAGGGAAGGCCTTTACCATTTTCTGAATAAACAAAAATAGGGTCTTCGTGTAATCGAGTGGGTAAAAATTGTTAAAAAGTGTTTAAGGTCCATACAGGGCAAGGGTCAAGTCAAAGTCATTCTGTGGGTTGAAGCCTTTGAAGTATTAGAGGTTCCTGCAAAATCCAGTTCGTCATTCCCGCTTTCGCGGGAATGACGGGAAGGGCCTGGATTTCCGCTTTCCCCTGCCTGCAAGTGCCCGCCGGACAGGCGGGTAATGACAAAATTTACCCACTCACTTCCACGATGAGCCCAAAAATAATATAACTTTAAGGAGGGGCTTTGTCAAACCACAGGACCCAAAAAACTTTTTTTTTCAA
>DASWJH010000034.1 GCA_036397255.1 Nitrospiria bacterium | reverse complement strand
TCTTCTGGATTCCCGCTCCCCGATAGAGGCATTCGAGGACAGGTTTCGCGGGAATGACGGGAAGGGCCTGGATTTTCGCTTTCCCCTGCCTGCAAGTGCCCGCCGGACAGGCGGGTAATGACAAAATTTACCCACTCACTTCCACGATGAGCCAATTTTTGATTATCCCGGTTCATTTTTTATTTACACCTTGTTTGAATTTAAATTTCAAAAACCCCAAATTTTTAATTAACATAGATTTAATCCCCCCTCCCGGCATATGATTCATTAAACCTTTCAATGGGAGACGTTTCAGAGTAGACTTGCCATCTACTCTCAAACCTTGGGAAAATAAATGGTCTCTGTACATTTAAATGGCTAAAAATAATTTCATCCATTTTAAATTAATACTATCTTCTGTAAAGGTTCTTCCCTTTTTTCTCTTAATTTTAATGATCCTAATGGGCTGTTCTGTAAGCAAAAAGGAGAATTTGCCAAAAAAAATTGATGGAACCATCTCAAATAATATTTATTTTTCGCCTCAACATACCTTTCGTATTTCCCTTCCCCACCCCGAAACTTCACCGATATTCAAATCTATGGCCGTATATGAAGGAGGGGACCAAAAACTTTCTTATGTGAGTTTTGCTCCTTTTCTAATGGATCAAAATAGATACCATGTGTTTGTGGCTAAAACCAAACTTTCCGGACCCTTAGAAGAACAAGGGGAAGCCATAATAAAAACCTATATAGAAAGGCAAAATAAATTATCCCAGGAAGCGTTTAAAGTTTTTTATAGTGAAAAAGTTTCCCTAAATGGAATAAAATCGATTTATTCAATTTATAAATCTGAAAGCCGTTATCAGGTGTTTTATTTGACAGATCATGGGGAAAGATTTTCAAATATCATTGTTGAACTCAATCCGGAAAGTATTTTAAAGTTTAAACCGACTGAACAGGTCTTGGTCAAAAGGAAATGGGTTTTTTACAATGATTTTGTGAATTCCCTGGAAATTCAATAAGGGGAACAATCCAAATTTGACCCAGAGACAAAAAATCCAAGTTAGGCTTTAACCCGTTATTAATCCATCAGCTTATTTCGAAGAAAATCCGAAACCCAGGTTCCTAGGCGAGGCTGGACCAGATACCCATAGGATTTATGTGGGTTTCTTTTTTCCCGGTGTTTATTTTCAGCGTGTGTGACCACTTGAAAAGGGTTGTGAAGATTGTCGTAGTCAATCAAACGGTATGGGTGGTTTTTGGGAAAGAATTTTAATTGGCGCATCGGTTCAAAAAAGGGTTCGGAAAAATTATTTTTATGGGATACCACATCCCCTAAGCAGGAATAGTTTTGCCAGAAATCGATATTGGTGGGGTATTGACGCTTTCCCTTGTTTTTATGATGCCGGGCAAACAAGATATCTCGAACAGCAGGTTCTCCAAGGGGAGATCCCATGGTCGCAAAAAGTCTAACCCGTTTTTTTCTGAATTCCTTAAATCCTATGACATTGCGGTGTGAAAAACGCCACAACACATCATAGGTGATAAAAGTTCCCATACTATGGGCCAATAGTGCCACCTCGCATCCTTTACTCCAGGCCTCCCTGAGGGCAGATTCGAGAGGAAAGCGTATTTTATCCGCAATGTATTGGTCTTCATCGTAAAGCTCTGTTTCCCGCAAGAAGGCCTTCATCACATCATCCTTTACGGTAAGGGCCCCCGCAAGGAGTTTGACTAAATCCAATCCCCGGTTCTTAAAGAAAGCTCCGATTTTTTCCCCAGTTCCAACGTGAAATTTATCTTTAATTTTTTTCCTCTCCTTAATGACGTTGTTGACTTTAATCTGAAGCTTTTTCACGTAATTGGCATCATCCTCGATATGGTGAGGGGTTTCATTGGCCCAGTAGGCGGAATTGAACACTTCGGGATGGTTCTCTAAAGTTTCTGCAAGGTTCACATCATCCACACGAATATTTTCAGTAATACATTTCATCCAAAGGGAATGGAGATCTTCCTTTGGAGGTTTTGAGGAAAGACCGTGAATCATGATGATTCTCTTTTTTGAAAGATCAATGGGCATGGGTCATAACCTTTCTGATTTTTTTATTTAAAAACGTTTGGGTAGAATATGGGATATTTAAATTCAAAACAGGGGAATTATTATAAACAAAAGGGGAAAGGTCAACGGAAAAAATTTTATGCCGGTTTCCCCCTTTTAACTCAATATAAAATCCAATTTTTAAGGCCCAAGGAGTGGCAACATCCTTACGGCCTCTTAAAAAGCGATGGGTTTGGAGTGGTGGAAACCTCTTCTCAAATTCCGTGAAAGGGATCTTGAGGTTATTACGCCTTTCTGAAACCGGCTTCTTCTCCGAAGTTCCAGAGCTTCTGGGTTTGCGGACACCCCCCTTTCTTTTTATTTAGGTTCCAGGGGGTTTAGGGGTTTCTTGGCTGTAATCTGGCCAGAGGGCGAGGGCATCGGTGACCACGGCCATTCCGGCAAAGTTTTGAATGAGCCGTTCCACTTTTTGAAGAATTTTGGTGGCGATGGCCTCATCCACCAGTGTGATGACCATGGCGTTTTTAAATACATCGGTAAGACCTCCCCCCAACCGTTGTCCACGGGTTCCGCGACCGGTGACGGAAGGGAGAATCGTATATCCAGAAGCCCCTGCCTCTTCAATGATTTGGATGACCTGGTCCAGCTTGATGGTCTCAATTACGATTTCTAGTTTTTTTATGGTTTGAAGTCTCGGGTAAAAAGCCATGGTTTTCTCCTTCCTTGATTATGTGATCAACCGGGCAATCCAAAAGTAAAGCGGGATTCCTAAAATGACATTAAATGGAAAGGGGATGCCCAGTGCAAGGGTCATGGAATAAGCCGTGTTCGCCTTGGGAAGGGCCAAGTGCATGGCAGCGGGGACGGCAATATAGGAAGCACTGGCTCCCAAAATGGCAATCAACATGGTTCCTCCCGCGGATAAACCCAGCAGCCATCCTGTGAACAGCCCAAGACTCGCTCCGATCAAGGGCATGAGAAGGCCAAAAAAGGTTAGAAAGACGCCTACTTCCCTGAAGGTTGAAAAACGTTTTGCGGCCTCAACCCCCATGTGTAATAAAAAGAGGCAGAGCACCCCTTGAAAGAGGTTAAAGAAAAATGGGCCAACGGCTTCTTGGGCCCGATCGCCTGTGAGGGCTCCGATAATGAGGGCCCCCATAAGGACCATCACGCTACCGTTAAAAAGAGACTCCCGGAGAATTTCTTTAAAAGAGGTATCCCCATCGGATTGCGTTGAAGCCTGAGAGGAAAGCCGTGCGAGGAGGATTCCAACGGCGATGGCGGGGGATTCCATTACTGCCATCATCGCAATTGTGTACCCCTCATAGGTATATCCTTGCCGTGTCAAAAAAGTTGCAGCGGTTAGGAAAGTCACTGCACTGACGGATCCATAGTGGGCCGCGATAGCGGCCGCATTCAATGCCGAAAGGCCGCTGAAGCATCGGATGATTGCGTAGCCAATAACCGGAAGTAACCCTGCCAAAAAGACACCAGCCAGGCAAGCCAGGATTACTGAAACACTCCACCCCTCGTGGGCAAGTTCAATGCCTCCCTTTAACCCGATGGATGCCATGAGGTAATAGGACATGGCCCGGACCATTTCTTCAGGGAGCTCCATTTTAGCCCTTGCCAATACAGCCACCCATCCCAAGATGAAAAACAAGATCATCGGGGAAAGAAAGTTATTGAGTGAATGCTGAAAAAACTCGGCCATCCAAACCCCTCCTTATAAACCTCGTGATGAAAAAAAAGCCAACTCCCCTTCTAAGAAGTTGGCTTATAGCTTGACCGGTTATTTTGAATCAAGGACCCTTCCCGCTATCTTCCTAATCGGACATTCAACACCAATAAATACTTCCGGGTCAAGCAAATTTCTGGGGACCCTCAATTCCATTTAAAGAATAGGTTCGGGGGGTGGTAGACCAAATGCAAAAATCTCTTCTGGTCTCTGTTGGGAGATTGAATGGATTAGGGGTTAATTTAACTGGCAATTCCCCGCCGCTTGCGGCGTGGGACGCAGTAGATCTGTTGTAGCGGGCCCTTCGACTTATCTCTGGATGGGGTTCCCAAAACCATCTCCACCCCCCACCTTCCCTCCCCCCATCGAGGGGGGAGGGATTAAGGGAGGGGGCTTTTTGATACCCCGCGGTCTTGCCGCTGAGACCTTCATTAAGAACACTTCTGGATATTCTTTTAAGAAGAGACTTCATTAGGAGATTCTAGCGTGATCAGGAACACTTTTTCGTGGCCCCGTTCATGAAGCTCGATTTCAAGTCCGACTGCTTTTTTCCCCGTCAAAGGAAAAAGAACGATTTGTAAATTAGGTAATATTTCCTCAGCCAATTTTTCATTCATTTCTTTGATTAATCTTTTTCCTGTTTCCTGGCTGATCAAAATAATTTCAGAAGGGGACAGAGCATTTTCAATACGAATAATGAGGAGGTCTTCCTGTATGGCGGTTTTTACGAGAGGAGGCTTAAAACCCATTTCTTTTTCATAAAAGTCAGAAAAATCAACTGAAATTTTTTTCTCAAGGTTTTTTAAAGAATCCATTGATTATCCTCCTGGATTCGCATTCTTTTGAGATGGGCTGTCTTCTGTTTTTAAAATAGTCCCCTGAGCCGAGGGGATCATCCTGAGCAGGTGTGTTACACTGGAATCCATTATTTTAAAAAAGGGTCGCGGATAGAGACCAATCCAGAAGACCAAAATGATTAGAGGAACCAAAGTGGCGGTTTCACGAGGTGTCAGGTCAGGTAAAGATGCGTTGCTTTGATGTTTGATCTGACCCAATCCCACACGTTGCATCATCCAAAGCATATAGGATGCGGCGAGAAGAATCCCTCCTATGGACAGGATCACCATGATGAAGCTATGAAGAGAGGTTCCTATCAACACCAGAAATTCACTAATAAAGTTATTGGTTCCTGGAAGCCCGAAGGATGCAACTGAAAAAATAAAGAAAAATGTAATAAAACGGGGCATGGGTTTATGAAGCCCACCATAATCGGAAATCATTCTTTTATGGGTACGGTCATACAGAAAACCAACCGCAAAAAATAATGCCCCTGTCGTAATGCCATGGTTAAACATCTGAAGGACTGCCCCTTCAATCCCTTGTTTGTTCAAAACAAAGATTCCAAGGGTGACGAACCCCATGTGTGAAATGGAAGAATAAGCAATGAGTCGCTTGATATCGCTTTGCGCAAGTGCCATGTAACCGCCATACAAAATCCCTATAATCGAAAGCCACAATACCCAGGGCGTAAAAGTGACCATGGCTTCGGGAAGCATGGGTAAAACCAACCGGAGAAAACCGTACCCCCCCATTTTTAATAGAATGCCCGCTAAGATAACGCTTCCTGCGGTGGGGGCCTCCGCATGGGCGTCTGGAAGCCAGGTGTGAAAAGGAAACATCGGCAGTTTAATTGCGAAGGCTAAAAACAAGGTCAGGAAAATCCAAAATTGGGCGTCTCCGGAATAAATCTGGGAGGTTAAAATGATTATGTCAAAGGTTTTTCCGCCTTCAAGATAAAGACCTAAAATCCCAACCAGAAGGAAAAGGCTTCCGACAATGCTGTAAATCACAAATTTAAGACCGGCCGCAATTCGCCGAGGGCCTCCCCAGAGCGCGATTATAAAATACATGGGAATCATGGTGGTTTCCCACAGCATGAAAAACAGGAAAAGGTCCAAGGCGGTGAATACCACCAGCATGGCCGTTTCTACCAAAAGAATAAGCATAAGGAAGGTCTTAATCCTTTCCTGTATGCTGGTCCAGGAACAAATGACGCATAATGGCGTCAAGAGCGTCGTGAGCATGACCATGAGAATACTAATTCCATCAATGCCGATTGCATATTGAATGTTAAAGGTCGGCATCCATTCAGCCTGTTCAACGAACTGCATGCCTGGGTGATTGGGGTCGAACCGGAACCATAGAAGGAGCGATAGAAGAAATGTGACCATGGAAAAGCCAAGTGCGATCCAACGCACTACCGTGGGATGTTTAACAAACGCCATGATGGTCATCCCCAAGGCGGGAAAAAAGAGAATGATGCTTAAAAGATGGTTTTGAAGAAGATTGTCCATAATGTGAAACCGTTTTTTTACCCTAAACCCCGTTCAGGGTAAAAGGGGGTGCGTCTTCTTATAGTAAGAATAGTAGAAAAAGAATCAATGCCGCAACCAACGCAAAGATCATGACCAATAACTGATGCTGAAGCATGCTGGGTTCAATTTCACGAAGCGTTTGTCCAGCAGCCTCGTTTTTTCTGCCAATGCCATTTACAAATCGCTCTAACCAGCGGATATCCACAGAGCGCCAAAGCCACCCCGCCGTTTGTTGGGTGATTTTTGCCGTTCCATCCACTAGCCATCCCAGCGCGCGAATGTCTACGGAGGCCCAAAGCCAGCGCGCCAAACCGACAGTCAATCCGGCAGTTCCTTCAATCACCCTCCCAATGATCCGAACATCCACAGATTTCCATAACCACCTGGAAAATGAAACGGTACCATCCGCTGAAAACAGGGTGAAACGTTCAATGAGCCGCATATCAACGGCCTCCCAAAGCCAGCGGGAAAACTTTAAATTTGGGCGAACGATATAGGCATCGCAGATTTCATCCATGTACCATTTGTTATGGGTCAGAACATAAAACCGCTTATACCATCCCACCCTTTTTGGAGAACCTTGGATGAATCCATAAAGATTAAACTGCGAAAAGATTAGGCCTAAAAGAGCTGCACCAAACCCTGCCAATATAAGCATCATGGTGAAAAAACTCAATTTGGAGGGGTTTGGGGGTAACTCCGAAAGTGCCACCGTGGGGTAAAGAAATGTGGTGATACCGCCCCAGAACCAGGCAAGTGCCCCGGCGAGAACCAAGCTGGAAATAGTGGCAATCAATACCGCTGGGCCAAGGCCTGGTAAACCCAAAAAAAGTGAGGAGTTGGGAGATACCAATGAAGGGGTGACCCCGGGCGGGCCCATTTTTTTGTTTGTTCCACGGTTTAACCCTCTGGAAAGATGCAAAGCCGTAAGGAAAACGGTCATTAAGGCAATGAACCAAAACAGAGGAGAGAGTCCGTTAGACCTCGGACTAAACCAGAGCATTCCATATCCGCTCAAGGCAATCAACACGGGGGAAAGCCAAGCTAAAGAGAACGCACTGATTAAAGTAGAAGGGGGGAAGGCAAACCATGCTGTTGGTTGTTCTTCTTTTTCAACGTGAGGAGTTGCTTCAAGGTGTTGGAGGGCGCTTCCGGCAGAGAGGAATAGAAAAGCTTTTGAGGCCCCGTGGGCCAGCAGGTGAAATGTAGCGGCGATAAAGGCTCCCGCACCGCAAGCCAGTATCATCAATCCCAATTGGCTCATGGTGGAATAGGCCAAGATCCTTTTGATATCCGTTTGTGTTAAAGCGACCGTTGCACCTAAAAAAGCCGTTATTGCCCCGATGATGATCATCACATTCATCGCGGTAGGAGATAGAATGAACAAAGGGCTCATTCGAAGAACAAGAAAGACACCGGCTTTTACCAGCGTTGCTGCGTGAATCAGGGCCGAGACCGGTGTAGGGGCTTCCATGGAAAAGGGAAGCCAAATGTGGAAAGGAAATTGGGCTGATTTACCCATTGCCCCGAGAAATAGTAACAATGCGATCAGGGTCAGGACTTCAACGTTCCATTGGAGGCCCAACCACCCAAGGAGATTGACCGTTTGACCCACTTTGGTTTCTGCCCCGGCCAGTATCTGTTGAATGTCCAATGTTTCAAAGGTCACAAAAGTGAGAAAAATACCCAACCCAAGACCGATATCAGCGGCTGCGTTGACTAAGAATGCCCTCATGGCTGATTCATAGGAAGATCGATTTTCTGCCCAATGGGAAATCAACAAATAGGAGCAGATTCCCATGATTTCCCAGAATAGGTAAAGCATGAAGAGGTTGGTGCTCATGGTCAGCATAAGCATTGAAAAGGTGAAAAGAGAAATGACGGCAAAGAATCGGGGGTACCGAGGGTCTCCCTGCATATAGCGGGAAGAGAAGATGTGAACAAGGGTGCTTACACCGGTAACCAATAAAAGGAGAAGAACCGAAAGGGAGTCGAGGTAAAGACCCAGGTCTACTTTTAATGTTCCTGAATCGATAAAGGTATAGAGGTCCAAACGGATGGGGCCTGATTTTAAAATGGTATAGAAGGCGATGACCGAAAAAAGGAAGGAAAGGGATAACGCCGGAATGGTCAATCGATGGCATTGGTCCTTTATCCGTCCGCCAAATAGCACCAGGAAAAGAAAAGCGGTAAAAGGAAGCAAAGGGATTAGAATAAAAAACCAGGTCATGGAACTTTATGATTCCTAATCATGAGATACCCTAGAACCCAGAGGGAAGGGCGACGTTTTGAATTAATTGAATCGTTGGATCACTGAAAATTCCCAACACCAAAATGCTGACCACCACCATTCCCATTCCCAACCGCATGGGAAATGGTGCTTCTAAACCGGGAAGCTTCGGGGCCTGCCTTTCCTCAAAAAGCATCTTTTCCAGGATTTTTATAAAAAACGCTAAGGTCAGCAGCGTGCCCACAATAATGACGGCTACTGCAAGGTAATTTCCGATTTCCAATGCGCCGAGAACAAGATACCATTTTCCGAAAAATCCCCCTGTGGGAGGGATTCCGACCATTGACAATGCTGTGACAATTAAGGCGGTTACCGTCCAGGGCATTTTCCCTCCAATTTGAGTAAGATCAGAGACGTTTTTTACCCCGTATCGGTATATTAGGGTCCCTGCTATAAAAAACAATCCAGCCTGCATCACCGCATCGTTTAACAAATAAAAAATCCCGCCGGTGTAACCGGTCTTGTTCCCCAGACTAATACCCAGCACCACAAGCCCAACATGGGACAAGCCGCCATAGGCGAACATGCGCTTGATGTTTTTTTCAGAGAGAGCAAGGAGCGCTCCAGCCAATGTCGCAATGGCGCCAATCCATCCAAGGTAAACCATAAAAGGAATATTTCCAAAAATGGTTTCAATTCCCAAAACCCAAAAGGTGATCCGAACCAGTGCATAAAGTGCAACCTTGGTCATTAATGCGGCGACGATGGGGCAGATGGGTTCCGGGGCATGGGCATAAGCGTCCGGAAGCCATCCATGTAACGGAACCAAAGCCATCTTGATCGCCAGTCCCATCAGCAGGAACACAACCCCTGAAAGGACAGTACGGGATTCCAAGATTTCTGAAAGGCGAAGAGACAGATCTCCCATATTTAGGGTTCCGGTGGCTGCGTAGAGATATCCCACACCCAGCAGATAAAACGAGGCTCCGATGGTTCCCAGCATCAAATAGCGGAAAGATGAAATCAAGGCACGCCCTCCCCCCACGGCCACCAATGCATAAGCGGACAAGGAAGCCACTTCTAAAAACACAAAGAGGTTGAAAAGATCCCCGGCCATGACCATCCCGGTCAGCGCTGAAATTAAAAGCAAGACCAGCGTGTAAATAGGCACGATTTTTTGGCTCATGGTTTTTTGGACACCCGGCCCTGCATAAAACACCGTCAGAAGGCCCATGAGGCTAACCAGTATCATCACCAAGGCGCTCAGCCCATCCAATACCCATTCAATACCCAGAGGAGGGGCCCACCCACCAAACCGGTAACTGATGGGTCCATTCAAATAGACATGGTGAAAAGCAAAAAAAGAAACCACACTCATGGAGGAGAGTGCCACAAGTGCCACAGGCCAGCAGACGTTTTTGCGAATCAGGCCCACCATGGGCATAGAGATAGCTACCACGAAGGGAATTAAAAATAAAAAAGCGGGGAGGTTAGTCATCATGTTTTATCATTTCTTTAAATCTTAGTTAGACCTGCGTAGTAGTGGCCTATTCACCAGGTTCCAGCCTTTTGACGAGTTCATCCTCTTCCAGAGTTTTATACCGGTGATAGATGGCAATAACCAGGGCCAATGAGACGCCCAGAGTTGCCACACCCACCACAATGGCGGTGAGCATCAGAACTTGGGGCAGAGGATTGGCATAGGAGGCCCCCTGGGAATATTCAGGGGAAAGGAGGATCGGAACCGTGCTCCCTTCCTTTACTCCCAGGGCAACAAAGAACAGGATGACACTGGTTTGTAAAAGGTACATTCCAATCAACTTTTTAATGAGATTCTTATGGGTGACCATGATGAAAAGCCCGAAAAGAAAGAGGAGGATAAACGCCATAAAATTGGGCCGAGAAAAAAAAATTTCAAACATGGGTATCCTCCTCATTTTCCTGGGGGGATAAACTAAAAAAAATCGAAATGGCTACAACGGCCACATCAATCCCAACTCCGATTTGGGTTCCAACAATTCCCAAAGCCCGCTTGGAGGGGTTTTCCAACCCGGGGATTTGAAGTGCGGCGTAATTGAGAAACTCTCCACCCCAAAGAATGCAAAGGAGTCCAATTCCTCCAAAGACCATTAAACCCAGGCCATCGGACCGAAAGGCCACCCTTTCAATAAACCCTCGGGAATAGCGGCTTCCAAAAACCAGTACCGTTAAAATCAGGCTCACCCCGAATAGAACCCCCCCCACAAATCCTCCTCCCGGACTGTACTGGGCATGAAAAATGAGGTAGACCGCGTAAAGCTGTATTACCGGAATCAAAATGCGACTGAGTGTTTTTACAATGGTGCTATCGTGGGGGAAGATCATTCCGGTTTCCTTCTTAAGAGCAGACTGGTTGCAATTCCTGCAGTAAAAATTACAGTGGTTTCGATCAGGGTGTCCATGGAACGGTAATCCATCAGCACGGATGTGACCACATTGGGGGTTTGGGTCTCTTTCAGGCTTTGTCGAAGGTAGGCGGGGGAGATATGGGTATTGGCCGGAGAGGCGGGATTACCAACACGGGGTAAATCCTGGGCACCGAATACCATAATAAACCCCAATCCCACAAGGCCTACCAGGACCATCCAGGAGGAACGATAGTACCGGGTTTGGCTGATGTCGGAACCGGTCAAAAATAAAGTAAGTAGAAGAAAAATGGTGGACAACCCCACCCCCACTACGGCTTCAGTGAATGCCACATCCACCGCTCCTTGCCAGGCCCAAAGAAGGGCAAGGAAAAAACTGTAGGAACTCAGGATAAAAACCGAACCTATCAAATCTTTCACAAAAATGGCTCCTGCGGCGGTGAGAACCAGTAAAATCAATAGGGGGATGGCGACCGTTAAATACATTTTTTCTCCTCTTTTTCTTGAGGAACCTGTTTGGGATTCTCCCGGGTCCACGGTTTAAGGCCGGATCTCAATGCGGCCCTCACGGTAGCATGAGAAATGACGGGATTTAGATGATACAACAGGATTAGGATGAGGACCGTTTTCAACGCGCTGTCGGTGAATCCTTGATAAAGGGCTAGTCCGGATAGCACAAGGCCGATACCCAGGGTATCGGTGATGCTTAGGGCGTGGGATCGGGTAAAAACATCCGGCAAACGGATCATCCCGATGGCGGCAACGATCAGAAAAAAAAGTCCAGTCAAAATGAGAACGACCACCAAAACGCTCATCTATAATCCTTATGCTCCAAATACTTGGCTGCGGCTAGGGCGCCGACCAAATTGATCAATGCATACCCCACGGCGATATCCACGAACATGGGCACCCTTTCATAGAGGGTTCCGATAATCACTAGAAGCATAATGGCCTTACTTGAGATTCCATTTAACCCTAAAAGTCGGTCGAAAACCGTTGGTCCCTGTAGAACACGGTAAAGGTAGATTAAAATGATGGTGGCTAAAACCAACAGGATTCCAAGGAAAAATATTGACATTATTGAGTTCCTTTCTTTCCAAAAACCCAAAAAATTTTTTTTTCCAAGCGATCCGTGACCAAGTCATTTGCCGAATCTTCATCCAAAGCATGCACCACCAGGTTCGAAGAATTTACCTCGGCGGTGACCGTTCCGGGGGTTAATGTGATTGAATTGGCCAGTAGGGTTATGGCAGCGGGATTTCGCAGGTGGGTTTGGTATAGAATCATTTTGGGATTAATCGGCAACCGGGGGTGAAGAATCAAAAAGACGGTATGGAAATTACTTAATAAGATTCTGTAAAAAAGCCAGGGAAGGAAAAACATAAAGCGGAAAAAAGGGATGGTGGGATGGGGTGGTTCCGGATGCCGGCCGTGCAACGCTGAAATTCCGACAGCAGTGACCAATCCCAGAACCAGAAATAAGGGTTCCATCCTCCCTGAAAGGAGCACCCAAAGGAGAAATAAAAGGAAAGCGTTTCGAGTAAATGTTCCTACAGTATACATTAATGCTCCTTTTCCCCCACCATCGGTTTCTTCTCACATTAAGGGGAAGAGATTTTCAGGTTTAAACTTTCCCAGCGTCCATTTCCTTGGTATTCCTGAAAAACCCCAAGGATGGGATCCACAGCGAGAAGATTTACCCAATGGTTGTTGAAAAGCTGTTGAAGTTTTTCATGGCGGTCAATAATTCCCTGGACCCTTTCAATAGGGGATTCAATAATGGCCAAAGGCCTCATGGGTTCATGAAAATGAATCTCCCCGTTCATGACCGACTGCACGGGGAGACCTGGTCTTAAATCACTCTGCCGACCCAGAATAACCCCAACTCCTGAAACAACATTATGATAAACTTTGCTCCCGCTTCCGTAAACCAAAGGATCCGTGCTTGAGAAATAATACTCCATGCTAATCCATTGAACCACCAACAGGGGGGCAGTCATAATGGTGTCTAATGCTTTTCCGGTCCCATCCTGTTCCGGGTCATAAGAATGCATAAACACCCGTCCGTCTAAAGGGATTCCTTGAGTCAGCTTTCTTCTTCCGATAATAAAGGCTGCGTTACTGGAAAGGCCCCACTCTGGCCGGACTTGTGCCCAGTCCCCGCTTCTTTGCCGGACATGACGGAACGTATTTTCAACGGATTTTGCATGGGGGGCTCCGGGAAGCTTTTTAACGCGCTCAAAAGCGGCCAACCCTCCCGCTTGGTCGAGGTCCTTTTGAAGCTGGGATACATTTGCGTGATGAGAGGGAGGAATGGCTTCCTGATCAAGGAGAATGACCTGATCGGTTGTGGTGTTATGTTCCCCAGCTATAAATAGGGTGGAAGAGGGAATTTCAATTCCCCGTTCCTTTAACGCCTTTCGTACTTCGGGGGTGTTGGCGATGGAGGTCAGCGCCCGGGCATTCGGTCCTCCGTGGTTTCCTCCACAAGCTCCGCAGTCGTATGCAGCCGCATAGGGATTATTTTCTGAGGTGCTCCCGTGTGCACAAAGAAAAACCACCGGCGCAAAATGGTTTGTTAAACCCATTAGTCGCAGGCCGTTTTCTAAAAGTGTTGTTTTCTCCTCGAGGGTAAATCCCACGTTACCTCGCTCTGATGAATTCGCTTCAGAGGGGCGATCCAAGAGAAGCTGGGTTGGAACTTTTGGAACCAATCGGTGGTGGAGCTTTTCACGAAATCTCTGGTAGGCGAAGGGGAAAAACGTTTTTGCAATAAAGGTAAGGCCAAATAAACCTCCTAGAAAATCAATCAGGAAATAAGCGGAGAAGTTGTTGGCTTTTAAATCATGGAAGATGCCGTGCCCTGAATGATGCCATTTGGATCCCGTTTCATTTTTCTGGGTTTCTTTTTCATGCGCAGGCAAAGGAATTTCAAAGACCCTTTTCTCGGGTTTAATTAAAGCGGGACAGAGCAACCATTCGGTGTCTGATCCATAAGGGCGAAAACAAATGGGAACACCAAAGAATCCAGCGAATCCAAATGTTTCGTAGGGGCCAATATTTTCCATGTGGCGGCGAAGGTATTCGGATCGGGCATCGATACAAAAAATCGCCTGGGCTTGGGGGGCGCTTTGGGGCTTTGATGGATCCTTTTGATGGGGTGCACTCAATTTTTCCAGAAGAGTTTTTCGAAAGGAAAGCTCAAGGGCTTGAAGCCAAATAACCCCATGGTGTTCCGATGGAAAGGCATCAAGGAGTTCCAATGCCTTTTTGACCTCTTTTTGAGAAAGGTTTTGAATATCATCCTGATCGAGACCCAGAAATTGGGCAAGATTAAAAAAACGCCAGGCGATGTTCAAGCGATAATGGTCTGCCGGGTTCTCAACCCTCTCATCCCCCCGGTTGGCCAGGGGATAAGTTTCGGGAAATTTTCGAAAGAAGGTTTGGATCTCGGAAAGCGACCCTTTGATGTTCCATGTTTTTTGACAAATGGAATCAACCAGTTCTGACTCGTAAAAAAGACGGACCGCCAAATATTGAGTAGGATCAATGGGGTAAAGTTGTTGCCAGATATTTTCGGGCTCATTGGTACGCCACTTTATGAAGCTTGCCCATCCTGGCATTTGAGAGAGGTGACGTTTCAAATAATCGGGCCAGAGGTGGTTTTTTACACCCATCTGTGTGAGGCATCCTGCAATGGTGTCCTCGGGGTTCTGGGGAAGCCCCCGAATTTTATATGAAAAGTTTTTTATTCTTCCGATTTCAGCCGATCGATCGAGTGAAGCTACATCTAGCCACGAATGGTAAAAACCTTTTTCACGAGACGGCATTTCCCAGGACGCCATGCCTTCATCTAAAAAAGCCGAACACCATTTTATCATCTGGTCATCGATTTGTTTTCTTAGTGGGATCTCGGTTATTTCCTGAATCCAATCACCCAAAGTCCACCGGTTTCCAACCTTAGAAAGGTCTATTAGAAAAAACCGGAAATTTTCCCCTTCCTTGGAGGTGGTGGGGGAAGATGGGTCCTTTTCGGATTTATCTTTGAATTCGAGGTTATGGGTTATACCCAAGGTTCTCAAGATGCCCTGCCAGAGGAAAGGGATGATCCCTGTTTCAGGGTCTTTTCTGATTGAAACGGGGACATCCGAACGGTATCGGGACAATATCTTTTCGTTCCCCACCCTCCAATGGAATATGGAATTACGAATGGGATCCATTCCATAAATTAAATGGAGTCTGAGTATCTTAATTGGATCAACTTTCTTTTTTCCAAGGGGGAGAATGTTATCCACCTCCAGAGGCCACTGGGATTTTTTTAATGCCTCCAAAATGGAGGCGTCGGTTATTTTCCCTGAATGATAAAGATTTCTATAAGATTCATTGGAAAGATACCCCTGGCCTCCAAATAAATCCTGTCCTTGGTTGATGGCCTGGTGGAAAGGGAGGTGTTCCAACTCTTGAAGGGGATTTCGATATATAAACGTTCGCAGTGGCCAGCACCGTGCGATGAACTGATTGGCCTGATCAACACAGTTGCGGACTTGAGCTCTTTCGGAATTTTCTAAGGCTTTGAAATGAATTGATTCTAAAGTTCCGATTGGCATTTTTTGCTTTTATTCCCTTCACGTTTATTGGGAAGCGAAACTGTGGAAATGTAAATCCAATTTTTGGATTGATTCAGTGCCCTCATGGGGCAACTTTTGAAAACAACTATTGGTTAGAAAAAAAAAGACCAGCATACCCTTTTCAGGAAATGTGCTGGCCTACCTTCCACGAAACCTCCCTCTGACGAGAGGGTTGTCTCACGGCTTGTGCGCCTTACCTTTTAAAAAAGCCGATCTATTTTTCTCGGCCGAATTAACGGATAATCCAACTGATCCTTTTATGGAGAATCATTCAGATTATCTTAATCCTCTTTAAAGTAACCCGCCGTGGGTATTGAGGTCAAGAAAAATGGTTGGATAACTGCTGCTCTAAATTTTCCATAAGGGTAAAAATGATAACCCTTTCACCCGTTTTTGTGCTGATATCGGTATGAAGGCTTACAACCTTTACGGGAACGATTTTTTCAATGGTTTCGATCAGTAACGCCCTTGCCTGTTCCAATAAATTGGCCCGAATTTTTTTAATGAGCTCCGTCCCTGTAGGGTTTTTGGCCAGTTGCTGTTCCGCATGGGTAAGGACCCCATTCAGACGAACCAGGATCATATCATCCATGATATAGGTTTTGGTTTCAATTGGCCCCCTTCCCATGTATTCTTTTTCAAACTGGACCATGGCATTGCTGATTTCCGCTTCCATCTGGCCTTTTTTCTTTATGGGTTTCATGAATCCCTTGGGATGAGGAGGTATAAATTATACCCAGGAAATTTCCGCAATTTTATCTGAAAAGGGATTTAAAAACAATAGGATTTGTTTTTATTGGAAGGTTACATTTCAAATTAGAAAAAACCAGTGCTTCTTTTAGTATCCCCTCTTTGAGCTTTTCTTTTCGGGTTTCCATTTCAAAAATATTTTTCTCTTAAAAAAAGGAAAAATAATATACTATTTTTATCTTTTCCCTTTAAATTTTTCTAATGAAACTTGATCAAACTGCCGATCTAAATCATAAGGCGGTTTTTTTTGAAGGAAAAAATTTTCTGCTACCTTATGAGAATCTGAGGAACTTTTTTAAAATATTTTTTAAAATAAAGCAAAAGAACTCAATTAGATGCAGAATACTTTTCTAAAAGATGGTAGCATCATCGGGTTCAGGCGCTTGATTTGGGTTTATATGCCCTCTATAATGAGAGCCCTTTATAAGCCTGAAGGGGTGGAAATGAGTGTTGTATTGACTTTTGGGGTCCTTTTTTCATTCTGGATTCTGTTATCCGGACATTTCGATGCCATGCATTTGATGTTGGGGGTGGTCTGTTCCTATGGGGTGGCCTTTTTTTCTCATGAATTTTTGTTTCAAGGGATCCGTTTAAAAACGTTAATGAACCAAACCTTTCAGGTTATAAAATACCTGCCTTGGTTTTTATATCAGATTGTGATTGCCAACCTCGATGTGGCCTACCGGACCCTTCATCCGAAAATGCCGATACAACCCAGCATTTTGAAGACCAAAACCCGTTTAAAGACCGAATTGGGAAGGGTGGCCTTGGCCAATTCGATTACCCTGACACCGGGAACCGTCACCATCGATGTGGATGAAGAAGGCCAATATATCATTCACGCCATCACTGAATATGATGCTCAGAGCTTTCAGGAAATGGAAAAGCGAATTAAGCCCATTGAGGGTTAATAAATCATGATGTTTCAAGTTGCTGCGGTCTTTGTTGTGATTGCCATACTGGTGGTGTTGTATCGAGCCCTTTCTGGGCCCACCGTTTTTGATCGGATTTTATCCACCAATTTGATAGGGACCAAGACCGTGGTCCTATTAGCCTTAATTGGTTTTATATATGATCGCCCCCAATTTTTGGATATTGCCCTGGTTTATGCAATCATTAACTTCATTGCAACGGTGGCTATATTGAAGTATATCCAAAGCGGAAACCTCGATTGATGGAATTTCATGTTTTATTATCAGCTGGTTTTCTAGCCATTGGGTGTTTTTTTATTCTAGTGGCTTCTATTGGAATTATCCGGTTTCCTGATTTTTTCTCAAGGATTCATCCCGCAGGAAAAGCAGATACCATGGGGCAGGTTTTTGTTTTGGTGGGGTTGTTTATCTATGAAGGCTTTTCCTTTGAAAGCATCAAACTCTGGTTGATAATCCTTTTTATCTTTATCGCCAATCCAACCGCTACCCATGCGGTTGCGAAGGCAGCTTATTTGGCTGGGTTAAAACCTTGGTTAAAATCCCCGGCGGGATCATCTAACGAAGGAGATCCCACCCAGGGTGGTCACCATTCTTCCTCATCAAAACCTGGAGATGCTATCCCATGATTGACATACTCCTTCTACTGATTTTGGTCATTTGCGCCATCGGTGCCATTCAGATGAAAGATCTTCTCGGTGCGACTATGATTTTAGGAATCTACAGTTTGATGATGGCATTGGTTTGGACCCGCCTGAATGCAGTGGATGTGGCCTTTACCGAAGCGTCGGTAGGGGCAGGTATTACAACAGTTCTTTTGATTGCCGCATTGAGTCGGACGAAGCGAAAAGAGGAAGAATGAAACCTTCAATTGAAAATCCACAGGGTCAGCAAAACACCCATCAAAGGAGAAAAAGGGTTTTTAACTTCATTTCCTTTCTCATTGTTTTTATAACCGGTGGTGTTTTGATCTATGGGACATTGGATATGCCGGGATTCGGGGATCCCCACGCTCCTGCTAATCTTCATGTCGCTCCCCGATATATTGAAAAGATTATAGAGGAGACAGGTGTTGAGAATATGGTCACCGGGATTCTAGCCAGTTATCGCGGGTATGACACGCTCGGGGAGACCGTGGTGATCTTTACAGCGGGTCTTTCCGTGATTCTTTTACTAAGGAGAACCTCTCGGGATGGGTAGAGGGAATGTCATTATTCGGTTTATCGCGGCAAAGTTTATCCCCTTTATTCAACTGTTTGGTTTGTACGTGATCATGCATGGGGAAGCGGGGCCCGGTGGTGGTTTCCAGGGGGGCGTGATTTTGGGGGCCAGTATGATTTTATATGGCCTGGTTTTTGGTTTTGAAGCGGTGCGAAAAACTTATTCACAAAAAGCAGGAGATATTTTGAGCAGTGTGGGGGTTTTATTGTATGCCGGGATTGGATTACTGACTCTTCTAATCGGGGGCCACTTTTTGGAATACCGAGTTCTGCCATTAGGAACCCCCCAATTTTCAAGCCACATCGGAATTCTGGGGATTGAGATCGGTGTGGGTATTACAGTGGCTTCTGTAATGACCATATTGTTTTTTGAAATGGCAAGGAGAAAATCTTAATGGAATTTATATTGGCCAAATACAACTACTGGATTTATATTTTTCTGATGATGATCGGATTTTACGCAATGATTGCCAAAAAAAATCTTGTAAAGAAAATTATTGGTATGAATGTCTTTCAAACCGCGGTTTTCCTGTTTTATATCTCCATTTCAAAGGTTACTGGAGGAACAGCCCCGATTGTGTGGGAATACGCCCGCCAATATGATAATCCATTACCCCATGTCCTCATCTTGACTGCCATTGTGGTTTCCGTCAGTACCACCGCCGTTGCCCTCGCCCTGATCTCCCGGATTTACGAATCCTATGGACATATAGAAGAAGACAAAATATTGAGCCAGCAGAAATAATGATGGCCCAACACCTCCCCATCCTTCCGATTATTTTACCCCTCTTTGCCGCAGTCCTGATCCCGCTGTTTGGAAGAATCCGGGTTCAGTATGCATGGTTTTTTTCAGTGGGGGCCACCGGTTTTTCTTTTTTATGCTCCAGTTGGCTTCTCTCCCAGGTGATGACCGGGAGGCGGGTGAGGTATTTCCTGGGCAATTGGGAGCCCCCATGGGGAATCGAATATGTGGTGGACTATTTGAGTGGGTTTGTATTGGTCATTATTTCTTTCATGGCCTTTGTGGTGACGGTTTATTCTTGGAAGAGTGTGGAAAAAGAAATACCCAAAGAAAAGGTGGGTCTCTTTTATGCCGTGTTTATGCTTTTGGTCACTGGTCTTCTTGGCATTGTCATCACCGGGGACATATTTAACCTTTATGTTTTTCTGGAAATTTCAGCCCTCAGTGGTTATGTGTTGATTGCCATGGGTGGAAAAAGAGAAGCCCTGATGGCGAGTTATAATTATCTGATTCTTGGGACCATCGGAGCGACATTTATTCTATTGGGAATTGGATACCTTTATATGGTCACCGGGTCTTTGAATATGGCCGATTTGGCGACTCTTTTACCCCCCCTGTATGAAAACAAAGTGGTGTTGACGGGGTTTGCTTTTTTGGTCGTCGGGCTGTGTATCAAGGTTGCCCTTTTCCCTTTTCATATCTGGCTTCCCAATGCTTACACCTATGCGCCTTCAGTGGTGGGAACCTTTATGGCCGCCACTGCGACCAAAGTTTCGGCCTATGCCTTGGTGCGCATTATGTTCACCGTTTTCTCTCCCGGTTTCGATTTTAAAATGGTTCCGGTTACGGAAATTCTATTTTACCTTGGAATGGCCGCGATGCTGGTGGGTCCGGTCCTGGCCATTAGCCAAACGGATATTCGGAGGATGCTGGCTTATTCCAGTGTGGGCCAGATCGGGTATATTGTCTTAGGTATATCCTTAGGGAATCAAACAGGCATGGTGGGAGGTTTAGTTCATTTATTAAATCATGCTTTGATGAAAGGGGGTCTTTTTCTGGTGGTGGGTGCCATTATATACAAAACCGGAATCACACAGATTTCTGAGCTGAAAGGAATGGGAAAGCGGATGCCTTTAAGCATGGCAGCGTTCACCGTGAGTGCCCTTTCGATGATTGGGGTCCCGTTGACGGTAGGGTTTGTCAGTAAGTGGTATTTGGGTGTCGGGGCCCTTCAAGCAGGTAAATGGATTGCCCTTCCCATTATTTTGTTAAGCTCATTGCTGACGGCCGTTTATTTTTGGAGAATCATTGAGAACGTATATTTTAAAGGGGCCCAAGGTCAGGAGAGTGGAAGGCAACGGGAGGAGGGTCCCCCAGGAATGGTTGTCCCCACTTTAGGGGTTGCCTCTTTGTGTTTGGTTTTTGGTGTCTTCGCTTTTATTCCCGTCTCCATTGCCGAATTAGCCGCTCAAATGCTTTTGGGAAAAACATAATATGGTCGAATCCTCCGTTCCTTTTTATACACTTCTCGTTTCACTGATTGCGATACCATTTATAGGTCTGTCCGGGAAATCACCCAACCTCCGTGAGTCTTGGACTCTGATTGCATCGGTCATAAAAATCCTAATGGTGTTGTCGATGGTTCCGGATGTTCTAGAGGGTAAAACCATTTACACACACCTCGGGAGTATCCTCCCCGGGCTGGATATAGCCTTCCGGGTGGATGCCTTAGGAATGATTTTTGCGGTTCCCGCCTCTTTGTTGTGGCTGATTACCTCCATGTATTCCATTGGGTATATGCGTTCTTTAAATGAACACGACCAAACCCGGTATTACATTTTTTTTTCCGTGGCCATATCGGCCACGTTGGGGATTGCTTTTTCCGCCAATGTATTTACCCTCTTTTTGTTTTATGAGATTCTGACCCTTTCCACTTATCCCCTCGTTATTCATCAGCAGACCCAGGAAAGCCTTCAGGCCGGAAGACGGTACCTGACCTACTTACTGGGAACCTCTTTTGCTTTTCTATTAACCGCTGTTTTTCTTACCTATCATACTGCTGGGACACTGGAATTTTCCCGACAGGGGATTTTAACTGGAAAAACCTCCGATCTGATGGTCACCCTGATCTTTATCCTTTTTCTGGCTGGGACGACCAAGGCCGGGTTGGTTCCCCTACATTCCTGGCTTCCTGCGGCCATGGTTGCTCCGACACCGGTGAGTGCTTTATTACATGCAGTGGCGGTGGTTAAGGCAGGCGTTTTTACCATTGTGAGGATCTCCTTGGACATTTTTGGAATTGACCTCCTTCGGGATGTGGGCCTTGGGATGGGTTTGGTCTATTTTTCGTCTTTTACAGTGATAGTGGCTTCTTTGGTTGCCCTTCGGCAAGACAATTTAAAAAGACGATTAGCTTATTCCACCATCAGTCAACTGGCCTATGTTGTGCTGGGCGTGGCCTTACTGACGCCGGGGGGAATTTATGGCAGCACTCTTCAAATTGTGGTTCACGCCTTCGGTAAAATTACACTTTTCTTTTGTGCGGGAGCGATTTATGTCGCTGCCCATAAAACCAAGGTGAGCGAATTAAACGGAATCGGAAAAAAAATGCCTCTGACCATGATCGCATTTACGATTGGCGCCTTTTCCATGATCGGGGTTCCATTAACGGGAGGGTTTATCAGTAAATGGTACCTTCTCATGGGGGCAATTGAAGCGCACCATATTTTTGCCATTGGTGTATTGATCATCAGTACCATTTTAAATGCAGCCTATTTTCTTCCCATTATTCATGCGGCATTTCTTAAAGACCTCCCGGACCGGGAGGAACCTAGAATCCAGGAAGCGCCACCCTGGATGATAGGACCGATCCTTGTGACGGCTGTGGGGACCATTTTACTTTTTGTGGCGCCATCTTTTTTTATGAAAATTGCGGGGTTAGTGGTTGGAAGTCTCAATGGAGGATCCTCTTGATGAAAAAAGAATTCGATTTTTTTGATCATCCGGGCAATATTAAAAGGATCAAACGAATCTTTTATCTGGTTTTAATCCTTTTATTGGTTTTTGAATTTTTTATTCATAAGCACACCACCTTTCCGTGGGAGAGTATCCCCGGTTTTAATGCGCTATATGGTTTTCTTGCTTGTGTCGTGATTGTTTTTTTCTCTAACGCTTTGGGTTATTTTTTGAAGAAAAAAGAGGGTTATTATGACTAGCGGGGTTCCTCCTGGGTTGATTTTTCTCGTGGGTTCCTTGTTCATTCCTTTTTTCCAGGGGCATTCAAAAAAGGCTTTGCTTCTTGGCCTTCCGCTCCTGGGCGGAATCAGCCTTTTTCTAATCCCCGAAGGGATCAATTGGGGGTTTGATTTTTTTGGTCATTCTCTCGTTTTGCTTCGTGTGGATGCCTTAAGCAAGGCGTTTGGTTACATCTTTGTCATTATGGCTTTTTCCGGAGCTTTATTCTCTCTCCATGTGAAAGACAATAAGGAACATGTGGCGGCTTTTCTTTATGTAGGCAGTTCATTGGGGGTTGTGTTTGCTGGAGACCTTCTCTCTTTGTTTATCTTTTGGGAGATGATGGCTTTTTCTTCTGTCTTTTTGATTTGGGCCCGGGGGACCCAAGCGGCCCAAGGTGCGGGGTTCCGTTATGTCCTGGTCCATATTTTGGGGGGTGTATTTCTTCTGGTGGGGATTGTCATGTATCAATCCCAAACGGGTTCAATGGCGTTTGATGGAATGTCTTTGGAAAGTTGGGCAACCTATTTCATTTTCTTTGGTTTTATCCTCAATGCCGCTGCACCCCCTCTTCACGCTTGGTTGCCCGATGCCTACCCTGAAGCGACCGTGACCGGAACGGTTTTTCTAAGTGCGTTTACGACTAAAACCGCGGTCTATGTCTTGGCCCGTTCTTTTGCGGGAACGGAAATTCTCATCTGGATCGGGGTTATGATGACCCTTTACGGAATCGTTTGGGCGATTTTGGAAAATGATATGAGGCGGATCCTGGCCTATAGCATTATCAATCAGGTGGGGTTTATGATCACCGGGATTGGGATCGGCACCCAAATGGCGCTTAACGGAACCATTTCCCATGCTTTCTGCCATATTTTATATAAAGCCCTTTTGCTTATGTCGGCCGGAGCTGTTCTGCATATGACTGGAAAAACCAAATGCACCGATTTAGGGGGTCTCTATAAAACGATGCCCCTAACCCTTATGTTTGCTCTCGTGGGGGCTGCGTCCATTTCTGCTTTTCCCTTATTTAGCGGGTTTGTGAGCAAGGCCATGGTCATTACGGCTTCCACGCAGGAGAATATGCCCTTTGTTTGGTTGATGCTAACGTTGGCCTCCGCAGGGGTATTTTTACATGCGGGCATTAAATTTCCCTATTTTGTTTTTTTTGCTAAAGATTCCGGAATACGAACCCAGGAACCCCCCAACCATATGCTCTGGGCCATGGGCCTACTCTCTTTTTTATGCATTTTTTTAGGGGTGGTGCCCGGTGTCCTATATGCGATTCTCCCTTTTCCGGTCAATTTTGTTCCGTATACACTGGACCATGTGCTTAGCCAGCTCCAGCTTTTGGCCTTTTCAGCCTTGGCTTTCTTTCTTCTTTTACCACACCTTCAGAGAACAAAGACCATTTCGTTGGATACGGATTGGTTCTACCGGAAAGGGGCCCAAGCCTTGGTTTGGTTTTTAAATCAACCGGGAGTGCGAATCGGAAACCAATTCGGAAAAATATTTTTTGAAGAAATCCCTCGTGGTCTTTTCTGGCTCAGCCAAAATCCTTTGGCAGCCATCCAAATCGGATTTGAAAAACTGGTGGTTCATGTGGGGCGATGGGCGGGTTCTTCCCAAGTGAAGGCCTTAGAAAAAAAGGTAAAAACGGAACAATCCTTATACCCGGGGGATCAGGTTTACCATTGGCCTATTGGAACCACGGTTCTTTGGGTAACTCTCTTTTTGTTGGGATCCCTCCTTTTGTATTATTTGTAAAATCCTCTTCCTTCATTTAACCAAATATTTTTGTCAGGCTAACCCAACCCATTTTCCCAAGGTTTAGGATCGTTCAATGGCTCAATAATGGTATTGAAACAAATGAATTAAGGGGGAATAATAGGGGGCGTTTTATTTTAATGGAAAGGAGTTTAACCTTTTAATTCCACAACCAGTTCAATTTCGATGGAGGCGCCCAGAGGCAATTCAGCAACCCCAACGGAGACCCGGGCGTGTAAACCTTTTTCACCAAAGAGTTTAATCAAGAGATCTGAAGCGCCATTGATTACTTGGGGTTGCTGGGTAAACCCCGGGCTAGAAGCCACATATCCGGTCAGTTTTACGATCTGTTTAACCTGATCTAAACTCCCCAATTCACTCTTGATGATCGCCAGTGCATTCAGGAGGCTAATCCGTGCGGCCTCGTAGCCATCTTCGGTTGAAATTTCTTTTCCTAATTTTCCCACATGGGTCATTTTCCCATTCACAAAAGGAATGACCCCGCTTAAAAAAAGAAGATTTCCGCTTTTAACGGCGGGAACATATGCGGCTACGGGCCTGGGGGCAGGTGGAAGGGAAATACCCAATTCTTTCAGCTTGGCTTCAACAGACATGGGGTTCCGTTACGATGCTTTGGAGTGGCGGTTTTGAAGACCAGATTGATTTTCAAATTCCCTCATGATGGATACCGCCGCACTGGTTCCAATTCGACTGGCCCCTGCTTTCCACAGTTCCTCGACCCTTTGAAGGTTTCGAATTCCTCCAGAAGCTTTGACTTTTGCTTTTTTTCCTGCTTCTCGGGTCAATAACTGTATATCTTCAGTCGTTGCCCCCGAGGGTCCAAAACCCGTGGACGTTTTTACAAATGCGGCCCCGGTTTTCATAATCAGTTGGCAGGCCTTTTTCTTTTCCGTCTGGGTTAAAAGTCCGGTCTCAATGATGATTTTATGAATACAGGAATGGCTTACATTCATGATGTTACGGATTTCATTCAGTGTATAATCTTCATCCCCGGCCCTGAAAAACCCCAGGTTGATCATGACTTCCAGTTCCTGGGCACCATGTTTAATGGCTTCCATGGCTTCAAGGATTTTAACGGGAATGGAGGAGTGGCCTAATGGAAATCCGATGACCGTGGACACCTTAACCTTGGAATGGGTCAGAATTTTTTGGGCGTGTTCCACGTAGGTAGGAGGAACGCATAAAGCGGCGAATTGATAATGAATTGCTAATTGGGCCGCGTCTTCAATATTTTTTTGACTCACGGTTGGGGATAGCAGGGTGTAGTCTAAAAGTTGGGAAAGTTGCCGAGCATTTTTAAACATTACCGGGTTCCTGATGTTTTCATGGCATGACTTGAAGATCTATTCATTTGGTAAAGTTGAACGGCGCGGTTATGTTCTCCGAGTGTTTTTGAAAAATAATGGCTTCCATCATTTTTTGAAACAAAATAAAAATAGTTAACATCGGCAGGGTAGAGCGCGGCCTCAATGGATTGGGTTCCGGGATTAGCAATGGGCCCAGGGGGAAGTCCTCTCACCCGGTAGGTATTGTACGGGGAAAGATAGGACAGGTGTTTACGGGTTAAATTTCCGTTAAAATTCGGGAGAGCGTATATCACCGTTGGATCGCTCTGAAGGGGCATCCCTCGTTTGATCCGGTTATGAAAAACGGCTGAAATCAAATTTCGTTCATCCCCTTTTCCGGTTTCTTTTTCTATAATAGAAGCAAGGGTGACCACCTCATGTTCCGTCAAATTGAGGGTTTTGGCCCTTTCCCGCCATTCCAGGGGAAAGGTTTTTTCAAATCGGGAAACCATGGTTTGAATGATTTCTTCACCTCCCAAATGTTTTGGAAAGAAATAGGTCTCCGGAAAAAGGTACCCTTCCATGCTTGGCGCATTGATCCCGAAGCGATTAATAAGTCCGGGATCTTCCACCCACTTCAAAAACTCTCCTTGAGTAATAAGTCCTTTCCTCTCTAAAAGACGGCCTATTTGCTCAGCGGTATAACCCTCCGGGATTCGGATTTCATGTAAAACCACTTTTCCATTTTTGAACATTTCCATCATTTTCAGGGGACCCATGGAAGGGTCTAATGAATATTCTCCCGGTTTAATTTTTCGCTCCGAACGGGTCAATTTCCCCAAGATGATAAAAGGGGTTTTTTTGGAAATAAGCTCTTCTTTTTTCAAAAGGTGGGCCAATCCGCTTAAACTGGTTCCGATGGGAACCTCGATGGTTTTGGAGACCCCCTTTTTTTCTAAGTCTGTTAAGAAAAAGTTGGCGGATAGAATGCTGGTAAACGAAAAAAGTCCGATGGAAAAGACCACCCCGAAGAAAAGGGTTGTAGGTTTTTGCCTTTGTTTCATAGGGTTAAATATACCATAACAGAGCTTTTATGAACAGAGCGTTCATAAAAAGCCTTTTTTTTCAAAAAGGGCTTTTTAGTGGTCATGGGGTTTAGGATTCCTTTGTTTTTCTTTTGGAGAGTTCTTGGATTTTCTTTTCGAGACGGTCAATATCGTTTTTAGAAGGGAGCCCTAAGCCTTCAGCCACACGGTTGAGAATATGGTTTTCTTTACCCCTGAGTTCTTTTCCCCTCCGCTCCAAATTGCTAAATGCTTTTGCAACGGTTTTAGCCATTTCGCCTTTGCTTTGTTGCCCCCGTTTTGCGAGATCCTCCAGAACTTCATTGAGTTTGTCCTGAATCCCGAGACCCGCATAGGCCAAAGTTTTTAGTGTTGAAAGCATAACTATTTCCTCCAATGTTATTCTTAAATCACGTCCTTCCAATATTGACACTCTATTTTATTATAGGAGTTGGCCGATCATGTCCATGGCGGCGTCTAAACTTTCTGGAATTTTGCCCCCTGCCTGAGCCATATCCGGTCGCCCCCCCCCGCTTCCCCCAATTTTTGAAGCAATTGGTTTAATCAACTCAGAGGCCTGATAACGGGAGACCAGATCCTTTGAAACCAATATGATAAGAGAGACCTTTCCTTCTTTTACGGAACCAAGCAGGGCAATTCCAGAGGGAAAACGGGTTCGGACCTGATCTGCAACCGATCGGAGTTCCTTCATATCATAGTTTTCCAAGCGTTTGGTCAGCACTTGGATCCCCTTCATCTCCTTGACGTTTTCTGCCAGGTCACGAGTTTGTGAAGAGGAGAGTTTTTCCTTTAAACGGTGGATTTCTTTTTCCTGCTCTTTCATATTAATTAAAAGTTTTTTTGCTCGCCCAAGGACATCCACCGGTTGAACTTTTAAAAGAGAGGCCAATTCCCTAAAATCCTCTTCCTGGTGTTTGAAAAACTTGTATGCCATCTCTCCCGTGAGGGCTTCGATTCTCCGAACACCCGATGCAATACCCCCCTCGTGAACCAATTTAAATAAACCGATTTCACCCGTTTCTCGGCAGTGGGTTCCTCCGCACAGCTCTTTACTAAAGTGATTGATTTCAACGACCCGGACACGGCTTCCATATTTGTCACCAAAAAAGGCCAGCGCTCCTCTGGAGAGGGCTTCATCGATGTCCATCCATTCTTTTTTCACCGCGAAGTTTTGGCGGACCCGCTCATTGATGACTTCCTCAATACGATGGATTTCTCGATCGTTGAGAGGATTAAAGTGAGAAAAGTCAAACCGGAGGCGATCGTGGGCCACTAAAGATCCTGCCTGCTTGACATGGTCCCCCAGCAATTCCCGAAGAACGGAATGAAGGAGATGAGTGGCGGTGTGATTTCTTTCGGCACCTTTTCTGGTCTTTTGGTTAACGATGGCATTAAACCGCTCCCCCTCTTTAATTTCTCCCTGAATCACCTTCCCCAAGTGGAGAAAAAGATTCGGGAGAGGGTGAATGGTGTTATGTAATTCCACACTGGCGTTGGGGCGAAGCAAAAGACCTTGGTCCCCAACTTGCCCGCCTCCCTCACCATAAAATGGGGTGGAATCCAAGATCAGTTCCACCGATTCCCCTTCCAGTGCCCGTTTAACCCGTTGGCCATCCCTAATGATGGCAATAAGGGTTGGCTCTGCCTCAAGGGTCTCATAACCCACAAATTGGGTTTCTCCCGTGTCTTGAAGAATTTCCTTAAAAGTATCTTTGGAAGGAGCATCCTCCGTGGAGAATTGGGTGGCTGCCCTGGCCCGCTCCCGTTGTTGATCCATGGCTTCCTCAAAACCTGCTTCATCCAGGGCTAACTGATTTTCTTGGGCAATTTCCCCCGCCAGGTCCAACGGAAACCCATAGGTGTCGTAAAGGGTAAAAAGTTCTTGACCGGGAATTTGGCGCTTTCCCTTTTGTTTAACCTCTTGGATGACTTGGGTCAGGGTTTTCATCCCCTGATCCAGTGTTTGAAGAAACCGCTCTTCTTCACCTAGAGTGATCTGGGAGATTGTTTGCCGGGATCTTTCCAAATCAGGATAGGCTCCTCTCATCAAATCGATTACTTCATTAGAAAGTTGATATAAAAAGGGCTCATTAATTGATAAGACCTTTCCAAACCGGGCCGCTCTCCGAAGAATCCGGCGCAGAACGTACCCCCTCCCTTCATTGGAGGGGAGGACCCCATCGGAAAGTAAGAAGGTTAGGGCACGTAAATGATCTGCAATCACCCGTATCGCCATATCTTCTTTTTCGCTGGATCCATAGGGGACCGTGCTTCGTTCGGCAATGGAATGGAGAAGGGGTTTGAAAAGATCGCTATCATAGTTGCTGGATACCCCTTGAGTAATGGCAGCCAAACGTTCCACCCCCATTCCTGTATCAATGCTGGGTTTCGGCAACGGGGTCAGTTTTCCATCGAGGCTTCGATCGAATTGCATGAAGACCAGATTCCATATTTCAAGGTAACGATCGCAATCGCACCCGACCGCACAGGTGGGCTTTCCGCAGCCCAAAGATTCACCCTGGTCGATGTGAATTTCAGAACATGGACCACAGGGTCCGGTTTCCCCCATTTGCCAAAAGTTATCTTTTTCTCCCATTCGAATAATCCGGTTTGAGGAAAGGCGAATTTGGTTTTTCCATATATCCGAAGCCTGATCATCTTCCCGGAAAACGGTGACCCAAAGCCGATCCCCAGGGAGCTTCATATCACGGGTAAGGAATTCCCACCCCATTTCAATGGCTTCTTTTTTAAAGTAGTCCCCAAAGGAGAAATTTCCCAGCATTTCAAAAAAGGTATGATGCCGTCGGGTTTTGCCTACATTTTCAAGGTCATTATGTTTTCCACCCGCGCGCATGCATTTCTGGATTGAAATGGCCCGCTTGTAGGGACGTTTTTCTTCTCCTAAAAATACTCCTTTAAATTGAACCATTCCGGCATTGGTAAAAAGAAGGGTTGGATCCTGGGCGGGAATCAAGGAAGAACTGGAAACCCTCGTGTGCCCGTGGTTTATAAAGAATTGGCAGAAATTCTCTCTAATGTCTGATGACTTCACAATCTCATTTCTTTTTTGTGATTACAAGAGGGACTTTTTTGGCTTAGGTGTCCCCTTTTGGATAGAAGCAGTATTATATCATTTTTGGGTAAGTTGATGTAAAGCCCTAAAAACAAAGGTTGAAATGGTAGGGGCGGGGTTCTATTGAAAAACCCTGCATTTTTTTTCGAAAAAAAATGCGAGGCCTTATCTTGAGGTTTTTGGAAAAAAAAGTAGTGGTTTTCTAAATGGACTATTAAAAAAATCTAAGAAAATTGGGACCAGTTTAGGGGATTCCCAATTTACGGTTATTTTCCAAACCGCTCGATTTTAAATTCGGATGACGTATCCTGCTCGAGTTTCTCAGACTCTTGCCATGCCACTTCACTGGTAGTTTGAATGCCTTTAATTTTAAGGGTGAAATCCTCTGGATTGGTGCACCAGCGGAGAGCCTCCTCGTAGCTAATCATTTTTTTTTGGTAGAGATCATAAAGAGATTGATCAAATGTTTGCATGCCGTATTGAGATGCACCGGCGGCAATCACGTCATGAATCCTGCGGGTTTTATCGGGATCAATGATACACTCCCGTATGGTCTGTGTGGCAATCATTATTTCAACCCCTGGAACACGTCCCTTTCCATCCAATCTGGGGACCAATCGCATGGAGACAATGCCCTTAATCACTGAAGCCAATTGAAGGCGGACCTGTTTTTGCTGATAGGGGGGAAAGACTGAAATGATACGGTTAATGGTTTCAGTGGCGTCAATGGTATGAAGGGTGCTCATCACCAAGTGCCCCGTTTCGGCCGCCACCAAGGCGGTAGAGATGGTTTCAAAATCCCTCATTTCGCCCACCAGAATGACATCGGGGTCCTGCCGAAGTGCGCTTCGAAGGGCATAACTAAAAGATTCGGTATCGTTTCCGATTTCCCTTTGACTGACCAGGCTTTTCCGGTCCCGGTGAAGGAACTCGATGGGATCCTCAATGGTAATGATATTATCGGTGCGGTTTCGGTTAATATGATCGATTAAAGCGGAAAGACAGGTTGATTTTCCGCTTCCTGTGGTTCCCGTCACCAAAATCAACCCCCGGGGTTCCATAGACAGTTTTTCAAGAACCGTGGGAAGATGCAATTCTTCGATGGTCAGGATTTTGGTTGGGACGACCCTGAAAACAAGACTGATTGTTCCCCTTTGTTGAAAGATATTGACACGGAAGCGCCCCAATCCCGCTGCACTGTGGGCAAGATCGATTTCATTTTTTTCCTTGAACCGTTGTTTTTGGCCATTGCTCATGATGGAAAACGCCACGGAAATGGCATCTTCCTGGCTGATTTTTGGCTGGTCAGTCACCGGGGTAAGATGACCATCCACCCGAAGAGTGGGGTGATTTCCTACTTTGAGATGGAGATCGGAGGCCTTTTGCTCAAGGGCGGCTTTTAAGAGATCATTTATGTTCATATTCCCTCTCCTCTGGGTTTGAGGTCTATCCTGAGTTCTTCAGAATAGACCGAACATTCCCTAGGCGGTTACAGTTCAAATGATAATCTCCCCTCCCAAAGATGTTCACGTTTGAAGAAAGGAGAGGTTTTATCCGGTTTTCGTTTGTTCTTTTTGGGTACCTGTTTTTGAAGCCGTTGGGGTTGTTTTGGGTTCGGGTTTTTTAATCAGACCGTAGGCTTGTCTGATTTTCTCATCAATTTCTTTGACCAATTTTGGATTTTCTTTCAGATACCGTTTGGCCTGCTCGCGCCCTTGGCCAATTCTTTCCCCCTTGTAAGAATACCAGGCTCCGCTTTTTTCGACAATATTTTGGGAAACCCCTAAATCAATGAGTTCTCCTACTATTGAAATCCCCTCATTGAACAGGATATCGAACTCGGCCTGGCGAAAGGGAGGGGCAACTTTGTTTTTCACCACCTTTACACGAACCCGGCCACCGATGACCTCCTGGCCGTCTTTGAGGGTTTCAATGCGGCGGATATCCAAACGGATGGAGGAGTAGAATTTTAAAGCATTTCCACCAGTTGTGGTCTCTGGGTTTCCGAACATTACGCCAATTTTCATCCGGATTTGGTTGATAAACACCACGATGGAATGGGATTTACTGATGGCCGCGGTCAGTTTCCTTAAGGCTTGGGACATCAACCGCGCCTGCAGACCCATATGGGAATCCCCCATTTCTCCTTCAATTTCCGCCCGGGGAACCAGGGCCGCTACGGAATCGATGACAATGATATCAACGGCACCGCTTCGGACCAGTGTTTCGGCAATTTCCAGTGCCTGCTCTCCCGTATCAGGTTGAGAGACCAGAAGATCATCTGTATTTACACCTAGCTTTATGGCATAGGTCACATCTAGAGCATGCTCCGCGTCGATAAAGGCAGCGGTTCCTCCTTCTTTCTGGACTTGGGCGAGGGCCTGCAAGGAAAGGGTTGTTTTCCCGGAGGATTCCGGCCCATAGATCTCTACTACCCGGCCTCTTGGTAAACCCCCCAGGCCTAAAGCGATATCAAGGCCCAGTGACCCGGTGGAAATTACCTGTACATCCGTTGCCAGGCTATTGGAGCCTAGTTTCATAATGGCCCCTTTTCCAAATTGCCGTTCAATTTGGGTGAACGCAAGGTCCAGGGCTTTCATTCGATTTTGTTCTTTTTCAAGCATGGTTTTTCTCCTATTTTGATCCATCGGTGAATGATAAAGGTTTAACGATTGCTGAAAACATATTTTTTAAGAAGACAACCTTTCCTTTAACTGAATGGTGGCCAGGTTGGAATAAACCGGTCCCTTCGGGGTGAGCTCGCTTTTGACCAAAAGCACCTGGTTTGCTTCAAAACTCCCGAAATCAGTGGAGCCTTCCTTTTGTACTATTTCTTTCATGGTTTGTGAAGAGATTTTAGTTTTCTGATCCGAGCGGACCCGCCCCAATGTTAGGTGCGGTGTAAAGGCCCTTTTTTCCTTTGGAAAGGAAAATGTCTCCATTTCATTTTCAATGCGGTCGGCCAGTTGCATCAAAGTCCCCGTTTTCTCCTGGAGTCCAACCCAAATCACCCTGGGGGACCCTTTAGGAGGAAAACAGTCGAGCCCATTGGCACATAAAGAGAACGTCTCATAGGGGGAGGCAATTTCCCCAAGCGATTTTTCAATGGAGGGTAAAAGATCGTTTTCGACCTCTCCTAGAAATTTTAATGTCAGATGCATGTTTTCAGGGTTTGTCCATCGAACCTGGGGTAATTCTTTTTTTAACCGCCCTTGTAGTTCTCCCAGGGCTTTTTGAATCTCCTCCGGAAGTGGTAAAGCAATAAATGTACGGGTGGTGGGCATCTGGCTACGATCCCTTAACCACCTGTAAAAGATATTTTCTTAACTCATTCAATGCAGCCTGTGCGCTTCTCCATTTAATAGTCTCCCGGTCTCCAAAAAATTGAAACCGAAAACCCTGTGTCCCTGAAAAGTGGGCGAGTGCCATGAAGACCAATCCCACGGGCTTCTCTTCTGTTCCCCCGGTAGGCCCCGCAATGCCGGTAATGGAAAATCCGAGATCGGTGTGGGCCAGCTTTCTGATGCCTTCGGCCATCTCTTTGGCGGCCTGGAGGGAAACCGCACCAAGGGTTTTAAGCGTTTCGGGAGAAACCCCCAAAAGGGATTCTTTTGCTTTATTGCTGTAAGAGACCACGGCCCGTTCCAGATAGTTAGAACTCCCCGGGATATTGGTTAAACGATGGGTCATCAATCCTCCCGTGCAAGATTCAGCCACCGCAAGGGTCTGTCTTAATTGGGTCAGGAGTTTTCCCACCTCTGCCTCCAGGGTGTCTTCTCCAAACCCATAAAGGACATCTCCAAACTCAGTGGCGAGTTTTTGGCCGATTTCATTTAATACCGCTTTTCCTTCCGTTTCCATCTTTCCGGTGTATTGAATCTGGATATCCACACCTGCCGTATGGGCGGTGACGCCAACTTGAATCGGATAACCTGTAAAATTCAGCCCTTTTAATTTCTCCTCCACCTGTAATTCCATCAACCCGGTAATTCGGAATGACTTCCTATGAATCGTAAAAGGCCCGATTAGGTAGGGTTTGAGGGCCGGAAGGACCACTCCTGGAACCATGGCTTGTACTTCTTTATGAACCCCGGGGATGCAGATTAAAATTCCTTTTTCATGTTTGATGAGAAAACCTGGAGCGGTTCCCACGGAATTTTCCAGCAAGTGAGCTTGTGCGGGAAGAAGCGCCATGCGCTCATGCCGCGCGGTCACTTCTCTGTTTTGGCCCGAAAGGCGGTCTGAGATTTTTTTTAAAATTTCCTCTCTGAGAATCAGGCGTTTATTGGTCACACGGGAAACCACTTTTTTAGTAATATCATCGTCGGTTGCTCCGAGGCCTCCTGTGACAATCGTAAGGTTTGCCCGGTTTTGTGATCGTTGAAGGGCATCTTCTAAATCTTCTTCATGATCGCCCACAATGGTGATAAACCGTACTTCGATCCCAATAGAGGCCAGGTGTTTTGAAATTACCAGGGAATTCCGGTCCGTTCTGTTGACCAATAACTCTGATCCGGTTGCAATAATTTCCGCTTTCACAAACTGACCTTTCCTTAATTAATTTTTTTTGACCTAATGTTACCTCTCCACCCACCGGGGGGAGAGGTAAGGTGAGGGGGTAAGCTATCCCAAAATATTCAACATCCTTACCCCGTGCAAAATTCCATTGGCATACAATGCCGCTGCGGTATCATCCAGCATGACCCCTAAACCGCCGGGCACTTTCCTTTCAAGGTAGCGTGCTGGGAAGGGCTTCCAAACATCAAAGAGGCGGAACAGAAAGAATCCGGCGATGATATAAGTGGTGTGATGAGGAAGGGCCCAAAGGGTTAACAGCATGCCATGAATTTCATCCACGACAATGCGGCTGCTATCCTTTTCTTTAAAATTTTTTTCCGCAACCCCCGCGCAGTACCAGCCGATCAAAAATAAGATGACCAATAAAAGAAAATAGGGAAGGGGAGATAACCCGCTGATCCCCCAAAAGATGACCAACCCAACAAGGCTTCCTGCGGTTCCCGAAGCAAACGGACTGTAGCCACTCCCAAAGCCCGTGGCGATCAGAATCGCTAATTTATTCAAGTAGTTCGGTTCCTTACCCAAAAAAGAAAATTATTCTAGCACCCTGCCTGAAAGGAGTCAAGGAAATGGGATGGGAAAGTCAATGAAGAAAGGGAGAATTTGAAATCAAGGTTTCAGAGGTTTACTTCGTTAATAGAATTTACTTTAATTTATCTTTATTTTTCTTAAAGGTAGATTTTGTTTTAGGCAATAGTTAACTTTTCACCTTTTTCTCAAAATTTCCCTGAAATGTAATTAAAAATTTAACTAATTTTTTTTTACATATTTATCCGGCTAAGTTTTTAACCAGTGTGAATTTTTTTGCAACAATCTAAGAAAATTTATTGACAGACTTTTTTAAATCTGATATTCACAGCGGAATTTGATTTTTTATGTAACCATTAATTTTTTTAAATCTTAAGGAAAAACAGCCATGGATTGGCGAAGATTCCCCCCGTCTTCTTTTATCCAACCTTTGGTTATCTTTCTTTTCGGTGTCGCTTTTCTTCTTTTCTCCTTTTCTTCCCTCCACGCCTCAGCCCCGGTTTCCCTATCCGTGGGGGTTGAACCCGAAGCGGTGGCGATTAATTCCCAAACCAACCAGGCTGCTGTCATTCATAAAGGGTCCAACGATTTAAAAGTCATCGACCTTTCCACCAATACCGTTACTTCAACACTTTCCTTTTCCTCCCGTCCCATTGACGTGGCCGTCAATTCCCAAAACAATGTGGCCGTGGTGGTGCTGGAGAAAATCGATAGCATTCAAATTATCGATTTAACCTCCGGTTTTGAGCTGGCCACGGTGGTGGTGGGCAAAGACCCCCAGGAAGTGGCCATCGATCCGGGAAATCAAATCGCTGTGGTGACCAATCAAAAAGATGACACGGTCAGTTTTGTGGATCTATTGGCCTATTCGGTGTTGCAGACTGTTTCCGTGGGAGAGAAACCCTTGGGTGTGGATATCAACCCAACGGCACAGATCGCGGTGGTGGCCAATGAGAAGTCCGATACACTTTCTATCATTGATCTTCCCAGCCGTACGGTGACCCATACCATACCGGTTTCCGAG